>NZ_JAUBQS010000111.1:0-8402 GCF_036701355.1 Microcoleus sp. Pol12B3 | reverse complement strand
GTCGGATAGAGATTGCGGTGACACAAAGTCAGGAGTGGGCAGAAATTAGCATTTATGATAACGGCCCGGGCATTCCGCCGACAATTAAGGAAAAGTTATTTGAACCGTTTGTGACTTATGGCAAGCGGACTGGTACTGGCTTGGGAACGGCGATTGTTAAGTCTATCGTTGAGGCTCACAAAGGAAAAATTACTTATGACTCAGAGGACGGTAAAGGCACAACTTTTTACATCCGCCTGCCTAAAATTATGGCTTTAGCAGATCAAATTTAAGTCGTTACGAAGATTATATTTAGGACTTTTTCAGTAACTCTCAGAGACTTGGTTGATGAGTAGATATTTTATTACAAAACAATATTTTACTACCTGATAAACCGGGTTTAAGATCGTAAGTCCTAATACTGTGCAAGTAGTTACAGAATGAAGTATAATTGAATGAACGAACTGCTAAAAATTTGATGCCAGTTACTATTCAAACCTTACCCACAGAAGTTATCAATTTAATTGCAGCCGGTGAAGTCATTGACTCGATCGCCGCAGCGGTAAGAGAATTAGTTGAAAATTCTCTGGATGCTGGTGCAACTCGCATCGTTGTTTCTGTCTGGCCTGAACAGTGGCGGGTGCAAGTTGCAGATAATGGTACGGGAATGGATCTGGAAAATTTGCGACAGGCGGCTTCGCCTCACAGTACGAGCAAAATTACCACTGAAGCAGACCTTTACAAAATTGATACTTTGGGATTTCGTGGGGAAGCTTTGCACAGTTTAGCTCAGTTGGGCTGTTTGGAGGTTTTGAGCCGATCGAATGATTTGGGATTGGGGGATTTTTCGGAAAATCGAGAGTCGGCGCAAACCCCCGCCAAATCTTCCTTTAACAAGGGGGGAGTTGAAAATGCTCGATCGGGCTGGCGGGTGATTTACAACAATGCAGGCGTTGCTGTGGAGGTGGAAACAGCGGCGATCGCTCCGGGTACGGTGGTGAGTGTTGATAATTTGTTTGGCAATTGGCCTGTGCGCCGCAGTTTTTTGTCGCCGGCACAGCAAATGCGATCGATCCAATTAACTCTTCAGCAAATTGCTATTTGTCACCCGCACGTTAATTGGCAGTTGCGTCAAGGAAACACGCCTTGTTTGCACGTAACTCCTGGTAGCACAGCGGAACAACTTTTACCTCAATTCGTGCGCGGTGTGCGAGCGAGCGATTTGCAGTATTTAAAGTTAGATTTGCCTGCTAGTCCTCAAAATCAGAAAGCAGCAAATTTATTGATAGAAACTCAACTTGTTGGCGCTACAGTTAAGTCTAATTACCAATTGCCAGTTGCCAGTTCCCAATTCCAAATGTCGAATTCCCAGCGTTTGGAGTTAGTAATTGGTTTGCCCGATCGCTGTCACCGCAGGCGGCCGGATTGGGTGAAAGTTGGGGTAAATCGGCGAGTTGTGCGATCGCCCGAATTAGAGCAAACTATTCTCAGCGCCTTTGCCCGCACTTGTCCGCGCGACCGCTATCCCGTATGTTTTGTCCACCTGCAAATCTCCCCTTCGGAAATCGACTGGAACCGCCACCCGGCTAAGGTGGAAATTTATCTGCACGAGCCGAGTTTTTGGCAAGCCCAAGTTAGCGCAGCAATTGCTCGTGCTTTGCATTTGAACGATGAAGTTTTGCCGCCTGCCCCAATTCCCGATCGAGTGGGAAAATTGCTGAAGGCATCGGAACACAAAAGTGCTTACAGTGTCGGGATTTCGGCTAGGCAGAATGATGCAGGTGGCGAACAGGAAAAAGCTGATAAAATAGGATTGATGGAATTGAGAGCGATCGCTCAAATTCACAATACTTACATTGTTGCGGAACATCCGAGCGGAATGTGGTTGATAGAACAGCACATCGCTCACGAGCGCGTTTTGTACGAGCAATTGTGCGCGGCTTGGCAGCTAAAATGTCTAGAAAAACCCGTTATTCTCAGTCAATTATCGGCGCTACAAATTGAGAATTTATCTCGCTTAGGCTTGGAAGTAGAAACATTTGGGGAACAGCTATGGGCAGCCCGCGAAGTTCCCGAATTGTTAGCCGATCGAGATGACTGTGCGGATGCGCTTTTTGAACTCAGTAAAGTCGCAGATTTACAAGCGGCTCAAGTTGCGACTGCTTGCCGTAGCGCTATGCGAAACGGTACTCCTTTGAGTCTTGCCCAAATGCAAAATTTGTTGGATGAATGGCAGCAAACTCGCAATCCGCGCACTTGTCCTCACGGCCGGCCTATCTATTTTGCTTTGGAAGAATCGACTTTGGCTCGAATTTTTCGCCGCAGTTGGGTGATTGGTAAAAGTCACGGGATTTGAAAGTTGATTTGATATCCGAGGGGGTTCACCTCAATCTCGATGCAAAAAAATATATCGTGAAGCTTTATTAAAAATAATGGCTGATTTATATGAAAAAACTTAGAATATATCTAAATTAAAATAATGCACTGTTTTTAAGATATTTTGGGCAACAGGCATCTTGCCTGTTCCACAAGAAAAAAGGCCTGTACCACCATAAAAAGGTTAGTGATACTACCAAAAGCTGCAACAGGCATCTTGCCTGTTTCACAAGGAAAAATGCGTGTATTACAATAAAAAAGGTTAATCATATTAGTAAAAAGGTCTGTTTATCCGAATAATTTTTGTTGTGGAACAGGCATCTTGCCTGTTCATAATATGGGTATAAAATGTCAATTAAACATAAATCAATACTAAATATGGATTTTTCGATCGCGCGACAACTCTTTTATCAACAAATAAATCAGCCGGATGGCTCGATAGACCTGGCGAAAGCTGCCCTTTACATGGCTTTGGAAGAATACCCGAATTTAGAGCCCGAGGAGTATCTCAACGCTCTCGACACGATCGCAGATGAAGTGCGCTCACGCCTGCCGGCACAGAATTATCCGCTGCGGATTATTCAAACTATTAACGGCTATTTATACGGGGAGTTGCAGTTTGCGGGCAATGATGCGGATTATTACGACCCCCGCAATAGCTTTTTGAATGAAGTGATCGATCGCCGTACTGGCATCCCGATCTCTTTATCTTTGGTGTATTTGGAGGTTGCTAAGCGCATTGATTTTCCGATGGTGGGAATTGGGATGCCGGGACATTTTTTAATTAGACCGGATTTTGAAGATGCTGGTATTTTTGTTGATGCGTTTAATGGCGGCGAGATATTATTTTCTGAAGATTGTCAAGGGAGACTTTCTCAAATTTACGGCCAACCTATGAAGTTGCAGCCGGCTTTTCTCGCCCCGGTAAGTCGCCGACATTTTTTGGGGCGAATGCTGGGAAATCTGAAGGCGATTTACTTGCAGCAGCGAGATGCTGTGAGGGTACTCTTGGCTATCGAACGGATTTTGCTGCTGTTTCCCGATGCGCTGGGTGAACGGCGCGATCGCGGAATTCTATATTATCAACTGGGACGCTTGGCCGAAGCGCGCCACGATTTGGAACTATACCTGAAAAATGCTCCGAATGCTGAGGATGCTGCTATAATTCGCCAATTGCTTGATCGGCTCGATCTAGATCTTTGAACTTAAATTCGCTATATGTCGCACAGCACACTATAAGACATCAAAGTGACACTCAATAAACTGCTGCCCGACGACCAAATTTCGCTTTTATCATTTTTGCAAAGGTATCTAAAATTGTCAAAACGTTAATTATAACATATTAATTCCCAATTAACACCTATCTTTGGATAGGTTGAATTTGTTTGACTTGACTGTAGAATCATAGGTCATTTACGGAAATTCCGATGCGACTTTCCCGACTGATACCCGCACTGATACCCGCACAGACGAGCTATCTAAAAAGTATTTTGACGTAAAGAGGCAAAAACTCATGAACTTTCAGTTTCAACAAGGTTATCTCAACGGAATTCAACCGCTGTCAGCCCATTTAACAAAAAGAATGTCAAAGTCTTTATCTTTAGGTTTGGCGCTTTTGCTGGGAACAAGTGCAGTATTCCTAAGCAGTAGCAAAGCCTTTGCATTAGATAATGTTACCGTAAAATACGGTGCTGTTGACGTGACATTACCGATGAGCGACTTGCAAAGCTTTGCACAAACCGGTCAAGCATCATCTCAACTGCGAAGCGTTCTGAGTCTTGCGAAACAAACTCCCGAGTCGGTGCGCGAAATATTAACGCGAGAAGTGCCTTTAGATTCTCAATTAGTAGCGCGGCTGGCAAGCACTTATTTTGGGGAAATTGTTTTCAAACAATTGGGGGAGGTTGCTTATGCACCGGCAACTCGGCTGCAAAGCGCGCCGGCACTCCGCGATGCTTTAGTCGCAGCATCTAAAGATGGCAAAATATCGCTGATTGAAGTGATGCAAAACTACAGCCCTGCTGCCTTAGAAGTTGACGGCAATCAAGCGATGGTGATCTACGAGCGAGTGATTAAAGATGTGCAAGATTTGCAAGCTTTGTATCAGAATTCCCCGGCTTTACAAAATACGGCTAACCAAGCCGTTAATTCGGCGAGAGAAATGATTTGTCAGCCCAATCCATCGGGAAGTGCGAAGTAAATAACTCAAGTTGAGGGAATGGGGAATTGGGAATTGGGAAGTTGGTGCTTTTTTTCCTATTAGCTATTGGTTTTCAGCTATTACAAATTACCCATACTTCGGCTACGCTAGGGTAAAAGTTCCCCATTACCCCTTACTCATTATACATTACCCATTTTTTGAGATAATTGCTCGGCTACCCGCTTAAGGCGGCGGAGTTGGTCTTTCATATCTTTTTCTGTCCAAGGGGCCGCAAAGCGATTGAAACCAAATCTAATTAAACGATTGGGAATTTGAAATTCAAAGCGGTTAATCAAGAGAGTTCCTTGGATTTGCGGCTGGCATTCCCACCGATCGCATCCTTTGAAAAATCCGTCAAACCCCCACACAATTAAACCGGGTTGTCGCTCCAACACAACACTCTCCAAAGTGGGTTGCAAAACTGGAATTTTTATGATAAATAAGCTACGACTTCCTACAGCAGTATCCCATTCGCCCTGGGGATCGCAGCGCAGCAGGGGATTGAGCCACTTGTGCATTAAAGTGCGATCGACTATACACTGCTCCACCAGAGTAGCAGCAGCGCGAATTTCAATGGATTGCTCGAAAACTTGACGAATTGACATGAGAACCTGCAACAAGAAGGGTATTACAAAACTTTGCTTACTTGATAGTCATTTATTTACTTGTACCGTCAATTTTTCCAGAAATTAAAAGATTGACACACTCATAAATACAGTGTATCATCTTGAATTAAACTATATATACCAACTATGCAGCTAGTCGAAAGGCACGTCATTAAACCAAATCATAGGTTTTATCGAAAAGCCGATCGACTCTCTTGGCTGTGCAAGAATCTTTACAATAGCGCTAACTACATCTACAGTCAAAACTTTTTCGCCAGACAAGAAACAAATGCTCTGGCTGTTGATCGCGCGCTTAAAACAAGTCTTGATTACAAAGCACTGCCGGCAAAAGTAGCACAAACCACGCTCGGCTTAGTCCTCAAAGCATGGACTAGCTATTATCTGTGGGTGCGAAACTATCAGAAAGACCCAACTGAATTTCAATCAGCACCGAAAATCCCTCATTATCAAGGTTCAAGAGAGCGAAAAAGAGAGGACGGGCGCTATGTAGTTGTATTTAATTGTCAAGCTGTCAGCAAAAGAGCCTTAAAAAAAGGCTATGTTCGCCCCTCTGGTACTAATATTTGGTTGCGCTCAAAAGTCATCTTCATTCTGGAAATCCGGATTGTTCCCAAAGTATGTTGTTATGGGGTCCAGGTGCTCTATGAGAAGTTAGAACAGCCTTTACAAGTTAATCAGAGAGTAGCTGCCTTAGATTTAGGATTAAACAATCTGGCAACATTAACCTACAATGTTCTTGGATTAGTACCCACAATCTACGACGGACGGGCTGTTAAGTCAACCAATCAATACTGCAATCAAGTTTCAGCGGCATTGAAATCATTGCTGCCCACAGCGCAAAAAAACAGTAAAAAACTTGCCAAATGCTGGCACAAGCTTAACTGTAAAGTGGATTATTACTTACACACGACGCGTTCCGCAATTATTAAAGAACTCGTCAATCATCAAATGGGCTTGCTGGTTATAGGCGGGAACCAGGATTTTAAAGAGGGGATTAATACTGGTTTGATTAAGAATCAAAATTTTGCCTGTATTCCCCAGCGCCGATTTCGGAAAATATTGCAGTACAAAGGACAACTTGCGGAAACTCAAGTTTGGTGAGTTGAGGAGAGTTACACATCCAAATGTTCAGGTTTGGATTTGGAACCAATTTAACAACATTCCGACTACATTGGCAGTAGGGTAAAAAGATGATTGTTCAGAACCAAAACAGGAGGATTCATAAATGCCGATGTGAAAGGTTCTTGGAATATTGGCCCAAAATCATTCGGAGATGGGCCGATCCAAAATTCGATAGAGGGTTTTGTAGTTAACCCAGTACGATTAAAAGTGTACAAACATTAAATTTAGGCGATGTCTAGATTTTTTGGAACTATTATTAAAGTTTCGTCTTCTCCTTGTCAAATCTGACGTTAACCTGAGAAAAAAATGAATGAAACTTGGCAAGAAATAACTCAACCCATATCGGGTCCCATAGCGGCGTTGTCCGATCGCATTTTGTCCCAGGCCCAGCCCGGGAATCCGCTGACAGATGCAGAACGTGGAATTAACAATTTCCTTCAGGGCTCAAACATTGAAAACCTCCTCTGGGCCGTCGGTATCCTGCTCATTGGCTTGATAGTATCAGCCCTCGTCTCATCTGTAGTGGGGGGATTGCTCAAGAAGACTACGCTGGACAATCGGCTGGCTGCTTGGATTACAGGCCGCCCAGAAGGAACTGGAACCCCGCAAGTGGAAAAATGGATTTCCGCAGCGGTGTTCTGGATCATTTTTGTCTTTTTCCTAATTGCCTTTTTCAACCGCCTGAATCTAACGGCTGTCTCGCAACCCCTCAATACTTTTCTCAATCAAATTACCGGTTTCTTGCCGAAGTTAGCCGGCGCGCTAATTTGGTTGGGGATTGCTTGGGTGTTGGCAACAGTCGCCAAAATGGCCGTATCGCGGGCGATGCGGGCTTTTAGCGTGGACGAGCGCTTGAATCAGGAAGTGGGCGCTGCGCCCACTGAGCGCCCTTTGCTGCTGAGCGATACTGTGGCGAATGCGCTGTACTGGTTCATTTTTCTGCTGTTTTTGCCGCTGATTCTCGACTCGCTGGAAATGCAGCAGGCTCTGCTGCCGGTTAATAATTTACTCAACCAAATTCTGGCGGCTATTCCCAAAATTCTGGAAGCTGTGCTGATTGGGTTTGTCGGCTGGCTGCTGGCTATGGTGGTGCGACGGATTGTCACAAATCTGTTGGCTGCTGCTGGGGCCGACAGTTTGGGCGCTCGGTTTGGAATTTCGCGGACTTCGGGCGGACAATCGCTGTCGTGGATTGTCGGGACCATCGTCTATGTTTTAATTTTGATTCCAACAGCGATCGCAGCTTTGAACGCTTTAGACATTCAGGCGATTTCGCAGCCGGCAGTCGCAATGCTCAACGACATTTTGGGCGCGGTTCCCAAAATATTCACCGCGGCGCTGATTCTGGCGCTTGCTTACATTTTGGGGCGCTGGGTAGGCGATTTGGTTACTAATATCCTGACCGGAATTGGCTTTAACAATGTCTTTTCTTGGTTGGGAGTGCAGGCACCGAAACAGTCGCTGAGGCTACCGCCAAGTTCGATCGATCCCGACGCAACGATTCTTCAGGAACCCGAACTTCCAGCCCGCACGCCTTCTGAGCTTGTCGGCATTGTGGTGCAGGTGGGCATCATGCTGTTTGCTGTGGTGGCGGCTACCGACGTGCTGCAGATTCCAGCGCTGACGGCGATTGTTAGCGGTATTGTCCTAGTTGCAGGTCGGGTGCTGGCTGGTTTGGTGGTATTTGCGATCGGCTTGTATTTGGCGAATCTGGCGTTTAGTTTGATTGCTAGTTCTGGAACTCGCCAAGCGCGTCTTTTGGGCCAAGCGGCTCGGATTGCGATTATTGCCTTTGTTTCGGCCTTGGCGCTGCAACAGATGGGCATTGGCAGCGATATTGTCAATTTGGCTTTCGGGCTGCTGCTCGGGGCGATCGCAGTTGGCATTGCTCTAGCTTTTGGTTTGGGCGGGCGCGAGATTGCGGCCGACCAAATTCGCGAATTGTTAGCGTCGTTTAAACAAGATAAGACGCCACGTTTGTAATTCTATAAAATGGCGTTTGTACTTGACAAACGCCATTTTTTTTTGGGTAGTGCTTTTATGTAAAGGATGGAGAAAATAGAGGCGGTTGAGCCTTCAGAATTGCTAATCGGATTTGG
>NZ_JAUBQS010000110.1:0-8466 GCF_036701355.1 Microcoleus sp. Pol12B3 | reverse complement strand
TTCTAATGTCAGATCACGCTATGGCAAACACTTCTCTAATCATAACGTACTCTGATCCTTTCCTTCAGGGCACTACCACAAGACGCGGTTTCAACCGCCGATCGCTCAAAAGGGTTACGTGAAAATGATATCTTGGGTGAGGTTTGTCACACCTCAGTGCGATCGCCCTTTCCTATTTTCTACGCAGTCCTATAAAAAATTAGTATTAATCTATACTTACAAATGCCCGATCTAAAATTATAATGAAAAAAATTGAAAAAGTCCCCAAATTCCTGTAAAATTGCCATAAATAACCAAATAGTCGCGATCGAAAGCACTCAAAGGCGAAAAAGATCGCATATAAAAAAGAAAACAATCAATTAGACAGAAAATAAAGAGGTGAAACCCCTTGCAAAAATTAGCCAGCATAGAAAAGCCGATCGACTCAGGGGAAAAATCCATAGCAGTCAACACCCAAAAGGCTCAAACATTGTACGATCGCGGCAACGCCCTAGAAGCAATGGGACGATTCCAAGCAGCGATCGAATCTTGGGAAGAAGCGATCGAACTTGAACCAAAATTTTATGAAGCCTGGTACAACCAAGGCGTAGCCCTCAAAAAATTGGGCCAGCTAGAAGAAGCGATCGCAGCTTACAACCAATCCCTAAAAATCAAACCAAACAATCCCGAAGCTTGGTATAATCGGGCCAACGTTTTGCGGAAGCTCAACAGACTCTCAGAAGCGATCGCATCCTACGAAAAGGCGATCCAACTCAATCCCAGCTACCCCGAAGCTTGGACGAACCGCGGCAACACCCTCGTCAGCTTAGAAAAATTATCAGAAGCGATAGCCTCCTACGAGAAAGCTATAGCCATCAAACCAGACTACTGCGAAGCTTGGTACAACAAAGCATTTGCCCTGAGAAAATCCGACCAAAATACAGCCGCGATCACCTCCTTCGACAAAGCGATAGAACTTAAACCAAACTTGCATCAAGCCTGGTACAACCGCGGCTTAGCCCTAGCCGATGAAAAACTCTACCCGGAAGCCGTCGCCTCCTACGACAAAACCCTGCAACTGCGGCCGAATTCCGCCGAAGCCTGGAACAAACGCGGCACGGCGATCGCCCAAATGGGAGAATTTGAAGAAGCGATCGCCTCCTGGGACAAAGCTCTCGCACTCAAGCCAAACGACAGCGAAACCTTTTACAACCGCGGCTTAGCCTTGGCCAACTTACAACGCTTTGAAGAAGCAGTCGCCTCTTGGGACAAAACCGTAGAGTTGCAACCAGACAACACGGAAGCCTGGTACAACCGCGCCGTCGCCCTCAAAAAAATTCAACGATTTACCGACGCGATCGCCTCCTACGATAAAATCATCGCGCTCAAACCCGACGATCCAAACCTGTACTATCAAAAAGCTTGCCTTTACGCCCTGGAAAAAGAAGCAGGCGAGCTCACAAACAGCCAGGAACTTGTGGCTAACAGCATCGGGCTGGCGATCGAAAACTTATCCAAGGCGATCGAACTCAATCCGCATAAATACCGGAAATTGTGCAAAAATGACTCTAAATTGCGTACAATACGGGAAGAAGTGCGGTTTTTAGCTTGATTTCAGGGTAGCAATGATTGATGGATACCGATGCCGCACTGCAACCTTTGTAGGCAAAACAGCACCATAAACCCCCATCATGCAAACCCTAGACAAAACTCAAGCCAAATTCGCTCAACTGGCAGCCCACCTGAGAGAAGTTAACGACATCGAATCAGTCTCGTCGCTACTGCATTGGGATCAAGCAACCTATATGCCTGCCAAAGGTGCAAGTGCCAGAGGCCGCCAGTTGGCTACTCTCAAACAAATATCCCACGAAAAATTTACCGATCCAAAAATAGGCGAACTCTTAGAAGACTTGCGTTTCTACGAACAAACCCTCCCCTACGACTCCACCGCAGCCAGCCTGATCCGCATAGCCCGCAGAGACTACGATCGCGCCTCCAGAGTCCCCGCAACCTTCATGTCCGCACTCTGCCGCCACCAAGCCGACAGCTACGAAGCTTGGGCCGCAGCCAGGGCAGCCAACAATTTCGCAGCCGTTGAGCCGTATCTCGAAAAAACCCTAGAATTAAGCAGGCAATACGCTGACTTTTTCCCGGGCTACGAACACATCGCCGATCCTTTGATCGATCGTAGCGACTACGGCATGAAAGTATCTCTGCTGCGCCCGCTTTTCGCCAAACTGCGTCAAGAATTAGTGCCGATAGTCGAAGCCATCACCTCGCAACCACCGGCCGACGACTCCTGCTTGCACCAAGACTTCCCCGAATTCCAACAACTAGAATTCACTCGCAAAGTTGTAGAACGCATGGGGTTTGACTTCCAACGGGGACGGCAAGACACCACCCTGCACCCGTTCATGACCAACTTCTCCATAGACGACGTGCGAATTACCACCCGCGTCTATGAAGACCACCTAGATCAAGCACTGTTCAGCAGCATCCACGAAGCCGGACACGCCCTCTACGAACTCGGAAATTCCCCGGAATTTGAAGGCACGCTTCTGGCAGGCGGGATTTCCTCTGGCGTGCACGAAAGTCAGTCGCGACTTTGGGAAAATTTGGTCGGGCGCAGTCGCGGTTTTTGGGAATGTTTTTACCCGCAACTTCAAGGGGTATTTTTGCGACAGTTGGGACACGTATCCACTGACGCATTTTACCGGGCAATTAACAAAGTCTCGCGATCGCTCATCCGCACCGACGCCGACGAAGTAACCTACAACCTCCATGTCGCTATCCGCTTTGACCTAGAATTGGCAATGGTAGAGGGAAAACTAGCAGTGCGAGATCTCCCCGAAGCCTGGAACGAACGTTATAGAACCGACCTCGGCGTTGTCCCCCCCACCGACAGCGAAGGCGCCATGCAAGATGTTCACTGGTATGTTGGTACGATCGGCGGAATGTTCCAAGGTTACACCCTCGGCAACTTGATGAGCGCTCAATTCTACGAAACAGCAGTAAAAATCAATCCTGAAATTCCCGTAGAAATAGAACGGGGCAATTTTAGCGTACTCCACAACTGGCTCAAACAAAACATCTACCAGCACGGCCGCAAATACACTGCTGTCGAATTGATCGATCGCGTTACAGGTTCACCTTTAACTATCGATCCCTTTATCCGTTACATTCGCCACAAATACGGGGAGTTTTATGTCATTTGAGGGATAGCAAGTTCAGATTGCAGACTTTAAAATTACAAAAAAAGTAGCCGCTTTAAAAAAGGGCGATACTGTTTGAGTATCGCCTAATTTTACAGCGGAAATCAAAAGTCTTAAATAAGGGAGTATGTATGTCTGAACTCTTTCAGGCTGTGATCGCCAGCGACGAAAAAACCGAGTTGCGTCAGTTTGTCAGCGATTTACGCGCTTTGGGAAACAAATATTTACTGCGAAACGACATAGTTAACGCTTTTGCCGCCTACTGCACCAAATACGAAAAGCCTGAACAGTTCCATCAATCTTCTCTTTTAAGCAAACTAATTTACTACGTTCAGGAAATTATTCTCGAAGATGGCAGTCTTTGCGTCCTGCTGCGACCAAAAATTGCTACAATGGAAATAGTGCGAGTTGCAGACGACTTGACTGTTGAGCAGATGACAGTGCAAGAATTGCTCGACGTGCGCGATCGCTTCGTCAACCACTTTCACCCCCAAGAAGGCGACATTCTCGAACTAGATTTCGGCCCTTTTTACGATTATTCCCCCAAAATTCGCGACCCCAAAAACATCGGCAAAGGAGTGCAATTCCTCAACCGCTACCTGTCCAGCAAACTGTTCCAAGACGCCAGACAGTGGCAGGAAACTCTATTTAATTTCTTGCGGATTCACCGCTACAACGGCGTACAATTACTCATTAACGAGCGCATAAAATCCCAAGAACAACTTTCAGAACAAGTCAAAAAAGCCCTCACCTTTGTCAGCGATCTTTCTGAAGAAGAACCCTACGAAAGATTTCGACTGGTGCTGCAAATGATGGGTTTCGAGGCCGGTTGGGGAAATACTGCCGCCCGCGTGCAAGAAACCCTAGAAATTCTTGACGAATTAATTGATTCCCCCGATCCGCAAACCCTAGAAGCATTTATTTCTCGCATCCCAATGATTTTCAAAATCGTCCTAGTTTCTCCTCACGGCTGGTTCGGCCAAGAAGGAGTTTTGGGGAGACCGGATACGGGAGGTCAGGTAGTTTATGTCCTCGATCAAGCCAAGAGTTTAGAGAAACAACTGCAAGAAGACATTCATCTTGCAGGTCTCGATAGTTTAGAAGTCAAACCTAAAGTAATTATTCTCACCCGATTAATTCCTAACAGCGACGGTACGCGCTGCAACCAACGTTTGGAAAAAGTTCACGGCACAGAAAATGCTTGGATTTTGCGGGTTCCATTCCGGGAGTTCAATCCCAAATTGACTCAAAATTGGATTTCTAGATTCGAGATTTGGCCTTATTTGGAAACTTACGCGATCGATGCAGAAAAAGAACTGCTCGCTGAGTTTCAGGGCAAACCAGATTTAATTGTCGGCAACTATTCCGACGGCAACTTGGTAGCGTTTTTGCTGTCTCGAAAACTCAAAACTACTCAGTGCAATATTGCCCATGCCCTGGAAAAATCTAAATATTTGTTTAGCAATCTCTACTGGCAAGAATCAGAGGAAAAGTACCATTTTTCGCTGCAATTTACTGCTGATATAATTGCCATGAATGCAGCTAATTGTATTGTCAGCAGCACCTATCAAGAGATTGTGGGTCAACCCGATAGTGTCGGTCAGTACGAATCTTACCATTGTTTTACGATGCCGGACTTATATCACGTTGTGAACGGGATTGAACTGTTCAGCCCTAAATTTAACGTCGTGCCGCCGGGAGTTAACGAAAGTGTGTACTTTCCCTACACGCGGATCGAAGACCGGGTGCAAGGCGATCGCGATCGGCTCAACGAATTGCTGTTTACTCTAGAAGACCCCGAACAAGTCTTTGGAAAACTAGACGACCCGCAAAAGCGCCCTTTATTTTCGATGGCGCGGCTCGATCGCATTAAAAACCTGACAGGCTTAGCAGAATTGTTCGGAAAAAGCCAGGAACTGCAAGAAAAATGCAACTTAATTCTAGTAGCTGGCAAGCTGCGGGTCGAAGAAACCGAAGACTACGAAGAAGCAGAAGAAATTAAAAAGCTCTACGCAATTATCGACCAATACAACCTTCACGGTAAAATTCGCTGGTTGGGAGTGAGGCTTTCCAAAAGCCTGTCCGGCGAAATCTACCGGGTAATCGCCGACGCCCAAGGTATATTTGTTCAGCCAGCATTATTTGAAGCTTTCGGCTTGACAATTCTCGAAGCAATGATTACCGGCATTCCCACTTTCGGGACGCAGTTTGGCGGCCCGCTGGAAATCATTCAAGATGGTGTAAATGGGTTTTATATCAACCCGACAAACCACCAGAAGACTGCCCAAAAAATTCTCGATTTTTTATCGAAATGCGAACACAATCCCAACTATTGGTATGAAATTTCAACGCGAGGAATTGACCGAGTTTACAGCACCTATACCTGGAAAATTCATACTACCAAGCTGCTGACGCTGGCGCGGACTTACGGTTTCTGGAACTACTCGTCCAAGGAAAACCGCGAAGATATGCTTCGCTACATAGAATCGCTGTTTTATCTGATTTACAAGCCGAAAGCGAAGGCTTTATTGGCAGAACACGCGAACCGATAACTGCCGAGTTTTGCTTTTTATATCAAATCCGTTGGCATCGGAATTATTAATCTCTCTCTTCCCTTTCTCTGTATCCTTTGCGTCAATAGGGGTTAAATAATTCCGATACAACCGAAATTGGTATTACGGAGAGATAGAAGGAAAAAACTTCGCCTTTCACAGATCGACTTTCTACACAATCAGCCTGTAAAGATTTGTGAATGACAGCAGGTTTTGTACCATAAGACTGAGGCTAATATACGTAGTTTATACGAAAATATGGACTTTGGTCACGAAACATCTCGAAATCAACCGGGTTTACTAGGAAGAGTGGGAACTTGCCCCTACTTCAAACACGTAACTTCCAACTCGCAACTTCTGAGTGCTGGTGTGCCTATTGCCGAAATTCTAGAGACCGGGCCAGATATAGCAACCGCGCCAGAAGGTTGAACTTTCTTAAGGGTCCAAACCAATACGGTCTATTACCCCTTTTCTCGGACTTCTTGTTACCCGATCGCGAAGTGAAATGCTCTTGTTCCTTCTTCCTTTGTTATATGTTTCAGAAAGCAGTCCGGGTAATACAATTAGATTTAGAAACATGAAAACAGCGAAACCTTGTCAAACCTCACTAACAGGATGAAATTTATGCGTGTGACTACTGTTACAATTTTCAGCTTGATTGCTCTGCTCGTTCCCGGCTTAACCCGAAAGGCCACTGCTGCTTTCGACTCCGAACCCTTGGTGCAGGAACAGTACCGCAGAGACTTTACTGCTCCCGCCGATCCGGGTGCGTCAGCCTCTGCCGAGGGAAAGTCCCAAGGAGATATGTTTAACAAGCCTTTTTACGCGGGCGAGCAGGCGCCAGTGAAAAAGGAAAAAACTATCTCGGCGGGAGCTGACGGGCCAGAAGTTGCAGCCATACAGCAGCGCTTGCAGGTACACAGTTTCAAGGTAGGGACGATCGACGGTACCTATGGCTCTCGCACTACATCGGCGGTTCGTGCCTTTCAGCAGTCTAAGGGTTTGAACGCAGATGGCATTGTGGATAAAGAAACTTGGACAGCCTTAGCAGCAGATCCGGCATCAGCTTCTGAAACTGTGCAGAGCAATGCTCCAATTCTGAGCAATGCTGCTGTTTCCGGCAATCCTCCAACTCTTCTAAATAAAGGCGCTGTCGGTTCCAAGGTGAAGACGTTACAGGTGCGTTTGGAAATGCAGGGTTACGATCCGGGCCCGATCGACGGTATTTTTGGCGCTCGCACTGCTACGGCTGTCAAGAACTTTCAGAAATTTAAGGGTTTGACGGTTGACGGCATGGTGGACGAAACAACCTGGAAGGCGCTGGGCCAAAAGTAAGCGACGAGTGAAAAATACGGAAAATTGCTGTGGCGATAACTCATGATTGAACCCGGTGTCCAAAAATGACCGGGTTTCTCGATGTTGGGCGATCGAGCAATTTGGTCATAACCCTGCGGATTTATCAGTGGGTCGCTTTCTTCAATCTAAAATCTAAAATCTCAAATCGATTGACCGATCGCTCTGTTGTGTGCTAGAGTAATTGAATGTCTAAATGCGGATATGGCGAAATTGGCAGACGCGCCAGATTTAGGTTCTGGTTCCGAAAGGAGTGAAGGTTCAAGTCCTTTTATCCGCACTACTCTCACAGCTTTGTACATCAATAGTTTCAGGTTTGTTACTGTACAGTAACAAATTATTTTTGACATACTTACCCCTCTCAATAGACGCTGATTCTTGACACTTGACTGACTGACGCTATCGAGCACTATCAACTGCACGATCGAGTATTTCAACGTCAACTACGACTAACCCATAACCATCCTCAGAGAACCGATATTCTCCTCGCTCTAGTGCATCTGCAAAGGTCTCCAGATAAACGCGAAAATTAGGTGCAATCAGCCCTCTAGTAGGCTCCTGCCACTCAACAATAATGACTTGTCCAACATTTCCGCCTGCTGCTGGGGCTAAATTTACGCATTCGCAAGCACCATTGCTTTCCATTGTGAATGGAATCCAATTCTGGTTCCACCAACCGTTCCAGATTCGTTCAAAAATATTTTCACGATCGCACCTAAAATTATCGTCTGAACAATCCTGCCATTTTTCAGATATTTCGATCGCGCTTTCGAGAGAGAGGAACTCCAAGTGGGGGAACAGGGAATAAGATTCTTCATCCTGACCGTTATGCACGCGGTAAGACAGCTTGAAATCTTCGGGAAACTCTACACCAAAAAATGCTTGTGCCCGATAAATCTCCTCATCAGTAGCGCCTGGTTTAAGACTTTTCAGCACTTGAGGTGCATTGGCTGCCAGCCAATTATGAATTCTTTCCCAAATTATTTTCATGAGAAACCTCCGAAGCTAGAAACTCAGTCTATGCGAGAACTGAGAGGAAAGCGAGATAGCGGTTTTAACCGCCTAAAATTCAACCGGGGTGCTGACTTTCTTTGCCCTGCTACTTTTTATCGACTCTAACGAGCGCTGAGGTCATTATAGCAATCCTAACCACGCTCAACTGCTTCAATCTGAACCTTTTTTCCATCTTCTTTCCCCTCCTCTGCGTCCTCTACGGTTCGTTCAATCATT
The DNA here is from genome assembly GCF_036701355.1 of Microcoleus sp. Pol12B3. Classification (NCBI taxonomy): domain Bacteria; kingdom Bacillati; phylum Cyanobacteriota; class Cyanophyceae; order Oscillatoriales; family Microcoleaceae; genus Microcoleus; species Microcoleus sp. Pol12B3. Next base: position 140 of record NZ_JAUBQS010000110.1, on the reverse strand, counting down.
CCTGAATTTAGCTTAATTTTTAGCGACTATGACAACAACTTTCTAATCTATTACGTCAAGGAACATCTAACCCACATTCCGCAGATATTTAAGCAGAGAGAAAGGAAGATAGATTCGGCAACACAAAACCCCCAAACGAT
>NZ_JAUBQS010000022.1:0-106273 GCF_036701355.1 Microcoleus sp. Pol12B3 | reverse complement strand
ACCGCTTTGAGCAACATCAAGACTGGGATGAGAAAAACAGTTGGAAAAGCCATCTCAATAACTTGAGATTAATGCTGTAACCTTTAATTAGCTTTAACTTGATACAACAGTGGCTAAGAGTTTTTCCGATTCCACAATTATCTACAGGTTTGGCTCGATTAAGAGCTAACATGAATTTTTACCCAAATCCCTTCTCTTACTTGATGAATGAGAGGGAATTCTTATTTTCTTCTGCCTAGAGTGACAGAAGAGGGATATTATCTCCTTTCCTGATCTACCTGCGGAATGCTTTCAGGGGTAGGTTTTTAAAATTCAAGCCGTAGAAAAGTGGGAACGGCTTGGCCAAGGTTCAGGAATAAAGCTACCAATCGGTAAAGGTTTTCCCAACAGCAAAGCCACTAAAATCACTAAAAAACCGCGCCGGAAGCAACTTAAAAGACGGGGGGAAGTTTTTGGCGTGGCGGTTGGCAATCTAGCTACATGGTGAGGCGACAAAGACTGCAAATCATTTTTAGGCAAATTGCTGTCAACTTCGCCCCCAACACTGACTAACCAGAGAGTAGCTACAGCAATCGCTAACCACAACCGCTCAGCGCGAGCTGGGTCAGTCATTTTCGTCTGATGCCATTGCCAACCACCGCGTTTAGTATCTTTAAAACCACACTCAATCCAAGCTCGCATTCGATACCAACAACTTGTAGCCATCTCAGGAGGCAAATCCGTCACAATCAACCAGGGGTCAGCATAACCGACATCCCAACGGGCTATTAAGGTACATTTAATCGGATTGTTTTTGAAGCAAGTCACACGCTTACACCAAGGCTGACTTCCCGGCTCGGGAGCGGCTGTTTTTAAAGGAAGAAAATCCGATTGGCCTTCGGGACGAAATTGACCGCCTAGATTCACTCGTAAATAAGGATGCCATCCTAATAAGACAATTTTGTCCTATAACCAGTCAGCATAGAGTCCCCGGTCAGCCGCTACAATGACTTTCCAATTTGAGGGAATACAACCCATAAAAACGTCCAATAATTGCAGCCAGTAAGGCTGCCAAGCCCCTTTAGCAGTAGCTTCCACAATTTTCCAAGCTACCGGAATCGCACAACCTCGATACAAAACACGCTTTGGCCAAAACGGTGAACCGTTGCCCCAATGTGGTTGCATCCATCGCCAAGAAAAGCTGCTTATTCTCAGTGTCTTGCCACAGGCTTAAAATCCACTGCAACAGAGGGACAAAGCTTTGTGTAACGTCCAATTCTTGGCGACATTTTCCCGTTTTATCTTTTTTTCCCCAATACCATTCTCTCAATCGCTGCCGCATAGTGTTCTCTTTTGTCTCTAACAAATTCGCCAAAAAAGCGGCTACAGTAGTTAGGCCACAAGATTGCACCATTGCCATACCAAAGCTCCACATAGCTAGAACTTTTGCTTGCGGCTTGCTTAAATGAGGAAGTTTCCGGGCGACAAATCCCACCCAATTTTTTAAACTCTTTGGTGTACTCATGGGGTTGGCTCAGGTTGAGAATAGCTCCGGAGCTGTGTAAAACTCACTGTTTCTATACTATCCAATCCGGTGTCATAATTAAAAACCTACCCCTGAAAGCCTGCGGAATGTGGGTTTCATTGGTGGCCTCGTACTCGCCGACCGTTAACAATTACTTGAGTTCGAGGTGCTCACCGGGAGCAGCTCGTCGCTCTGCGGTTTCACGCCCGCCTTCAAGTTTGAGCGCCTGCCTTCAAGTTCGAGCGCCCGCCTTCAAGTTCGAGCGTCCGCCTTCAAGTATTATAAGTAATTACCCGAACCTGATATAACCTCAATATCATCCTTTAATTGTGCAACGCCTCAGCAAGCCCTATCTATGTTCTCACGGGTGTTACCGTCAGAACCCACACCAACAAATTGCGGGCAGAACATCCAGCCCGCCCCACATTCTCCAAAAGCCCCAAAACCATTCACTTCAACCAGGCAGGGTGAGCCATCAAAGCTGCAAAAGGCTGTACTCCCCGCAACTGATTCGACAGCGGCAAATGCCCTCTCGGCGCGCTCAAATCCCAAATAAACTCTTGCGGATACCGCGTCCAATTATTCCCCTTCTTCCAGCCAATTATCGGCCACAATTTATCCCAATTCTTGCCAGAACTTAGCCAAATTTCCCGCTGCACTGAAAATCCAAATTTGCCTTCGGAATGAACTTTCCACAGGGTATTAATTGTTTGCAAATCCGCCACGGGCAAACTCTCAACTTGCGTAAAATACAGCCACTTTCTCACGGAAGCTGTATCACCCGCCAATTCACAAAGCTTGTCTAAAGTCAAGCGATCGGCTTCTTGAAATTCCTGTAACGCCAATAATTGTTGCAGCGGAGTGTAATCAACGTTAGAGTCCGATCGCAGCGGCACAACCCCAGTCGGAAAATTCGCTTGCAAAAACTCCGCCGCTCTCGGAGAATTAGCACTGTAAAGAATTTGGTAAGCCTTACCCATTACCGCAGTCGGTTCCTCTGACTTGCGCTCTAATAAAAATTCCATCAATACATCCCAACCGGAATCTGCTATTTGTTGTTGTAGCAGTTGCAGTTGAGTTTTTTCCGAACCCGACCTCAACTGAGAGCGGAGTTCGGCTGTATCGGCCGCCGAGTCTAGAGGAGAAGTAGAAATCGAGTCAGTCATGAGAAACTATCAGCTATCAGCTATCAGCTATCAGCGATTAGCTGAAGCCCTGGTTTTCCCCCATTGTACAATGGTACTGACTCCGATTCACTTCTCTGTACTCGCATGCCTGCGCGCAACGCCACCTAGTTTTGCCTCACGCCCCCACCCTCTTCACCAATGGCAGCAATAGCAAATCCGTCTACCATCTGAATTTTACGATTGATGCCATGTCAAAGAGTTTTTCTTGAACCTAGTCGTCCACGATCGAAACCCATGCAGAGAACGAAGGCGGAAAAAAGTTTATGTCATATTCAGAGTCTTCCCACTCTTTGACCCACAGCGGCACGGCGCCGGGGCGAGGAGTTGCAGAAAAGGTGCGTTCTTTGACTTCGATCGAATGAAATAGCTGTTTTAAAGTATCTCCCCGATCCAAAGCTTCGCTAAGGATGTCGTCCAACTCAGGATCGACCCGTTTGACACGGTTTTTGTCCTCCTCCAGCCACAGAAGTTTCAAAGACTTCAGATCTCTCGGACTGAGGATGCTCTTGTAGTACACGCGCTTGAGGGTCGCTACGGGTTCCAATGAGCGTTCGATCCGGCGAATTTGCTGAACTCGCAGGTAGTGCCATTCCGCTAAACGCTTGCTTTCCGAAGGCGGGAGAGTACCCTTGCCCGCTGCGTGTTTGTAGTCGTATTTAATCAAACTGCAAGCCATATTGGCTAGCAGATGAATTAACTGTTTTTCTTTGGGTGTTGCCTGACGCCGTTCCTGGGTTCTTGTCAATACGCGCTGTCTGCGGGTAGTTTCGAGAGTATTTTCCATTGGGTTTTTACGAGATGAAATACGATTGTGCCAGATCCAAATCCCGAACATCAGAAGGTAAGGAAGTTGATAGGCGGGGAAACTCCACCGACAGACTCGCCTTACCTATTTATTTTCCCATCCACCGTTCTCTGAAACCGATCCCCACCCCTGGGATTAGGTAGACCGATCTTGGGATCGAGTTTTAACTACCTCGATCAGAGGCGGTTGGGACAACAAGCACCACAACTACAACCACAACCGCATCAGAGCGAACGACACAATAGCGCCTATTTCCTGCCTTTACGCGTTTTTACCTCTTCTTGCTCCCCATCCTCATTCGTTCCAGTGTAGTTAAAGTCGGGACGACTCTCCCAAGCCGTCAAACTGCTGGCTGATGAATGTTGTGGGGCGATCGCTAAAGCGCTGGTGCTGCCTGCCTGGAAAAAGCCGAAGCCAGCCGAGGCAATTACCCCTAATACTAAGATGCTGTTTTTCATGTTCGATGACCCTGATTTGCGTAGATTGACACTTTTTGGCTAACCCGATCTGTCAGAAATGGGTTGATGCAATAGCCCACTTGTCTTCTGATAAATCTGCCTGCCATAATCAATTCAGACAGGCACACCCGCTTGCGATCGGAAACGCCGGAAGTGACGTGTTACTAATGTCCACGATCATCCATCAACCCGAATTTTTTGGGTAGTGGAGCGAAAGCCATCAGGGCGTCGATCCATCAGGGAGTTATGCCATCAGGGTGCTAATCCATCGGGTAGTTAAGCCATCAGGGCGCATCTTCTACAATTAGCCACCGACTTAACTTTTATAGTTGAGTAAGTGGTTAGCCTGGTACTGACAAAGCCTTTAAGAATTAAACTTTTTGTGGATGCATCCTGAAAAGTTTGTTCTTAGGAATCCCCGAACGCGAAAGCCCGGGGAATGTCAGCAGCATGGAATTCCATGCAATCTAAGTCAACTAAAAAAACGCAGATTAACGATATCTCCCACTCAAGCAGTCCTCAGCAAAACGCTGGGGTTTTTTATTGGCAGCCATTGCGAGCGCGTTTTTCTCCGGCATCCGGCAAGCGGATTTGAAGGCAGAAGGTTGACGGAGCTCTGGTTAGGAGTTTCCCTGCCCACATCATACCACCGGGTGAAATTTAAAGTATTATTGTAAAAAAATGTGAAAAAAAGGGCGTTTGAGCGTTTTCAATCCGAGGAGAGTGAAAATTCATCTAATTATGTGAACGAGTGTAAAAAATCAAGGGTCGAGGTAGGATTCAGCCGATCGTAGGATTTGGGACAAACGCTTGCAAAGATACGGTAAAGATTGACAAGGAAAAAGCTGAGCTAGTAGACAATAGAGAAAGAGGAACAAAAATTTTCCACCGTAGTAAGGCCGATTCAAAAAAAACAATGCAAATGCAACAGGCAAACTCCCAACTCTTATTGAATAAGTCATTCCCCAATCTAAAATCTAAAATCTAAAATCCTATAAGCGGGCAATACTTCCAATTTGTAACCTTTCGATCGCACAGCATAGGGGTGTAAAATCTTGATGAATTCCCAGATGACAGCAGAACTCAACTCAACGTACCACTATCAAGTCGGAGGATATTTGCCTGCCGGTGCGCCCACCTATGTCAGGCGATCGGCCGACAGCGAGCTCTACGAAGGACTCAAAGCCGGAGATTTCTGCTACGTGTTGAGTGCGCCGCAAATGGGAAAGTCCAGCCTGCTAGTGCAAACGGCCAAAAGATTGCAAGCCGAAGGTACAGTTTTTGCCGCCGTCAACTTGAGAAGCATCAGCAGCCCTGATATCTCCCCCCAAAAGTGGTATGGCGCAATCATGTACCGCATGGCAAGCAGTTTACACATCACAAACAGGTTTGATGCCATCAAGTGGTGGAACGATCGCGAACTCCTATCGCCGGTGCAGCGATTGGAGATATTTCTCGAAAAAGTTTTGCTCAAGTCACTTCAGCAAAATCTGGTAATTTTCATAGATGACATTGACAGCATCAGCAGCCTAAATTTCAATACCAGCGATTTTTTTGCCTTGATCCGAGCTTGTTACTCCAAGCGGGCAGAGCAACCGGAATACGATCGCCTGACTTTTGCTGTCATGGGAGTAGCAGCCCCCTCAGAATTGATCCGAGATCCAAGATGCAACCCTTTTAATATTGGACGGCAGATTCATTTAAGTCGATTCCAACTGCACGAAAGTTTGCCGCTAGCAAAAGGATTGGCTCTCAAAGCTTTTCGCCCCCAAAAAGTGCTCCAAGAAATATTAGCTTGGACGGGTGGTCAACCGTTTTTAACTCAAAAAATTTGCCACTTGGTACTTGAATACGGACCTTTTATTGGCAGAAATGCCGAAGCTCATCAGGTTGAAAAACTGGTCAAACACAGAATTATTAAAAATTGGGAAGAAGAAGACGAACCCCAACATTTAATACCAATTCGCGATCGCATTTTCCATAGCCACTGCGACCTCACGCGGCTGTTAACGCTGTACCAGCAAGCTTTGCAACCGCTCAAGGCAACGAAACCGGGGGAATCGCAGGGAGTACCAGCAGATTACTCTCCCGAAAAAATTGAATTGCAACTGTCAGGACTGGTGGTTAAGTCTCACGGTAAATTAATAGTTTCTAACCTAATTTATCAGTCAGTTTTTAATAGATTCTGGGTGGAAAAAGAGCTGGGAAAATTGGCTCCATACCACTCCGCGCTAGCAGCATGGCTGGCTTCAGACCGCGAAGATGAATCGCTGTTATTGACAGGAGAAAGTTTGCAGTCAGCTTTGGATTGGGCTGCGAACAAACAATTAAGCCAAGAACACTATTGGTTCTTGAATCCCGATCGAACTTTTGAGGAAAAACCGACAGTGGTTGTCGCACCAGTTGCAGACAGCAGCGTAGACACAGATGCAGACAGCAGCATCCTCACCCCGCCCTCAGATAGTGTTCCAACTGGCAGCAACGAACAGAGATTGTACGATCACATCGTCTCCTGCGTGGAAACAGAATCCCCCGCACAGGTGATCGAGCGGTTCCGAAAGCTATTTATCGACGGCATGGGCTATCCCGATCGAGAGATTGAAGCAACTTTGTACAGTATAGTCTCCGTCAAGCGATTGGATCAGCACTTTAAATATATCCTCCACCGCTGCTGCTACATCCCGATCAACCGCTGGCAATTGCAATCACACAACCAGTTCGCGATCGCCAAGTTGGTAGCTTTATTCAAGCAGGCTTCTCCCCGATTTGGGACGGAATTTTACATAGTCAAGCGCTTGCAAGAACAAATAGCTTTCTTTACTAAAAGTGAAGAATTTCAGACCATAGAGCGCTTAGTAAAAGCCTTAGATAGAGAGGCGGAACCGCAGACACAAGATACAGATTCTCCTTTGGGCGAATTGATCTGTCGGTATCCTTATTTGTACGGCTATTCTCTACTGAGCAAGGGCAGCATTGAGGAAGACCAACAAACCATTCAAAAACTGGCATTTCAAAGACAGCGACAATTTGAAACCCATTTGTCTCAATATTTAAATTATTTGGTTGAGCCGAGAAATACAGAAATAGGAATTGTGGAGCGGGCAGCTAATCCCACACTTTTGAACGATGCAGAACTGCACTTAGCGGTCAGGGAATTTGCTGGAAAAGTAGCAGGCGATCGCAGCTACAAAGAAGCGGCTCAATTTTTCCTGAGAGATTCCAGACAAACTCCATCTTACGCCTCATTTAAAGTAAATTTATATGAATATTTAATATCGTCGATCGAGCCAGAATACGGCGGGCGTCAATTTAATGACCGTTTGTACAAACAAATCAAAAATACATTGCGAGAAAATGATTCGGTGAAATTCAATAATTTATTGTTAGTTCGGACTTGCCACCAGTTGTTCAACTTCTTAGTAGTGGAAAATTCTCAACATCCCAGCCACTACGTTTTTTACGACTTGGTGTACAATCTTGGCGCCAGCAGGACAATGGGTTTACTGCTGAAAATTGTACTGCTTTCGGGAAAAGTCAAACCAGAGTTGGAAAAGCGATTTTCTATTTTGTTTAATCACTATGAAGGTAAAACTTCTAATGAAATTATGTGGTTTGTCAAATCGTTGGAAAATTTCAATGTGGCTTTGGTTGTGAATTTTGGTAAGACGGATTTGTCTTGGGTCAAACAGCAGCTTATTTTGAATTGACAACAAGAAAATGGAGCGGGGTGCATTATATAATGATAGTATTAATTCAAAAAAAATTAGGTAAAACACAGGAAAGCCTTTGAAGTCACAGGAACGATCGACGAAAAAGGTCAATTAATTCTCGATCGACCTTTAATACTAGACACTCCGGGTCCCGTGAGAATTATCGTCCTGTTTCAGGAACCTAGAAATGAAGCTGAATACGACCCCGACGATACTCGAGTTGAAGAAGTAAAAGCTAGTCTCAGAAGAGCGTTGCAGCAAGCCAAAGCCGGACAAACTCGACCAATCTCTGAACTGTGGGAGAGAATCGATGCCGAATGAAGCCGAAGCAATCACGATCGGATTTGCGGATGACTTTGAAGCAAATTTGTATGCCCTCGCGAAAAGATATCGCAGTATCCGCAATGATGTCCAGCCCGTAATTGAACAAATACAGGCTGGCAATTTTATTGGCGATCGCATTTCCGGAATGGCCGATGATTATATCATCTTAAAAGTCCGGGTGCAAAACAGCATAACCAAAAAGGGAAAAGTGCAGCATATCGCATTATCGATCGAGTAGAATCAGCGTCGATCGTATCTTTTGTTAACCATTTACTCAAAATCCGTGAAGCGAAGCTATCCCGAAGGGAATCGAACAGATATTAGCCTCAACGAAATCCGCAATATCATCGCCGACTTTGATGAAAGCCCATAGCGGTGTATTATTAACTCTATGATTAGCTATCTCAAAGGCACAGTAGCCGATATCGCCAAAGGCAGCAACCGCGTCATATTGACTCTCGAAGTCAATCAAATCGGCTATGAAATCCAAATTTTGCCCCGCGTGACCGGTCAATTGCCAGCCTCCGGCGAAGTCGCCCAAATTTTTACCCACCAGCAAGTTAAAGAAGACCAAATCGTATTGTACGGTTTTGGCAGCGCGGCCGAACGCGATTTGTTTCGGCAGTTGACGAGTGTCAGCGGTGTCGGTGCTCAACTAGCGATCGCACTTCTCGATACTTTAGGATTGCAAGATTTAGTCCAGGCGATCGTCGGCGGTAACACCCGTATCCTCGCCAAAACTCCGGGCGTGGGAACAAAAACCGCAGAACGTCTCGCCCTGGAACTCAAAAGCAAACTCTCGGAATGGCGACAGCAAGCTGGTTTGACAACTTCAGTCGCCGCCGGAGTCCCCCCAGCTATTCAAGAAGAAGTCGAGATGATCCTGCTGGCGATGGGATACACTGCGGCTGAAGTCTTGCAAGCGCTGCAAACCCTCAGTCAAGACAGCACTTTGTCCGCCAAAGGTAACGCGGATGATTGGATACGTGAGGCGATCGCCTATTTGAGCCGATAATCCCCTACAACATCCAAAAACCGGGAATAAAAACCAAAATTCGGTCGGGTCAACAAACCCATCCCTGGCAAAAATTTTATCGTTATTATGCTTCCCCTGTGATAACATTGGAGATTGTGACAATCGTACAAAAAAAACTAAAATCAATTCATGGCTCTTACACAACAGCGCAAACAAGAAATCATGGGCGACTTCCAAACCCATGAAACCGATACCGGTTCAGCAGATGTCCAAGTCGCCATGCTGACCGATCGCATCACAAAACTCAGCGCCCACCTGAAAATCAACCAAAAAGACTTCGCCTCCCGGCGCGGTTTGATGATGATGATCAGCCGCCGCAAGCGCCTGCTGGCATACATCCAAAGGGAAAATGTCGATCGCTACAAAGCATTGATTGCCCGTCTCGGGATTCGCGGCTAAACACCAAAGCCAAAATTTGCGACAATATTCTTTAATCTTGGACAAACACCAAGACTTATTGAAAAATGTTCGAGATTTCAGGTCAGAGATAAAATATGTCCTCCGAACCACCCCGCAAGCGCTTGCCCTTTGAACCGGCAACAAATCGTAAAAAAACGCCTAAAAAGCCCCCAGAACCCCAAGCAAGCATAGCCTTAGAGTCGGATTCTGCCGACAAGCAGCCGAAAGCTAACAAAACCGGAAAACAGGCGCAATCCATCCCAGAAGTAGTCAGCCAACGCATGATATCTCGCATAGCGGTCTTCTGCGGCATACCGACAATCCTGGGAATTTCCACATTTTTTGTCAGCTATTTGGTAGTCACCAACGGCTTGTTCGATCTGCCCAACACAGCAGTATTGCTGGTAAGCATGGGCTGTTTTGGTCTAGGCGTTCTGGGATTAAGCTACGGAGTCCTCTCGGCTTCCTGGGATGAAGAAGTTTCAGGAAGCACTCTGGGGTGGGAAGAATTTAATACCAATTTTGGACGGATGCGAGAAGCGTGGCGCGCCGCAAAGCCAAAAAGTTAGTCATTAGTTAGCAGTCATTAGTCATTAGTCATCAGTATCAACTTAAGGTTAAACCCAGTCAGAGAATTCTGTTTGACGATTAGCCCCAGATCCCCCCTAGCCCCTCTTAAGAAGGGGGGGACAAGAACTGGCTCAAAGTCCCCCTTCTTAAGGGGGATTTAGGGGGATCGAGGCTTAGGTAAAAACGGGATTTTTCCCATTCCCTCCGTGTCATAATTCGTTTCTAGCCCAACAGAAAAGGCAAAAAAAATATGATTATTGTAATGAAAGCCGGCACTCCAGAAGCCGAGATCGATCGCGTCGACGAAGAGCTCCGCACTAGCTGGGGTTTGATACCAGAAAAAATTGTCGGCCGTTACAAAACCGTCATGGGTTTGGTGGGCGACACCGTTGAGCTCGAACCGATGCAACTGCGCGAAATGAGCACCTGGATTGAAGAAGTGCTGCGCGTCGAAAAACCCTACAAACGCGCTTCCCTGGAGTACCGCCAAGGAGAAGCCAGCGAAGTAGCGGTTGCTACTCCTTTAGGAACTGTAACGATCGGCTTGCATCACCCGATCGCGATCGTAGCAGGCCCTTGCTCGGTCGAAAACGAAGAAATGATTGTCGAAACGGCAATGCGCGTCAAAGCTGCTGGAGCTCATTTTCTCCGTGGTGGCGCCTACAAACCGAGAACTTCCCCTTATGCTTTCCAAGGCCACGGCGAGAGTGCTTTGGGATTGCTAGCTGCGGCCCGGGAAGCTAGCGGTTTGGGAATTATCACGGAAGTTATGGATGCGGCGGACTTAAGTGCGATCGTGGAAGTAGCCGATGTAATCCAAGTCGGGGCGAGAAATATGCAGAATTTCTCACTGTTGAAGAAAGTCGGAGCTCAAGACAAACCTGTTTTGCTGAAGCGCGGCATCTCCGCCACCATTGAAGAATGGTTGATGGCTGCTGAGTATATCATGGCTTCTGGCAATCCGAACGTGATTTTGTGCGAGCGCGGAATTCGCGGGTATGACAGGCAATATACACGCAATACGCTGGATTTGTCGGCGGTGCCAGTATTGCGGACTCTGACTCACTTACCGATTATGGTTGACCCCAGTCACGGCACCGGTTGGGCGCAGTTTGTACCGTCAATGGCCTTTGCTTCGATCGCCTCTGGTACTGATTCGCTGATGATTGAAGTGCACCCGAATCCGAAAAAAGCTTTGTCTGACGGGCCGCAATCTTTAACACCGGATCAGTTCGACAAGTTGATGGAAGAATTGGCGGTGATTGGTAAAGTCATGGGACGTTGGCCGCAGCCCGTGCCCGTTTTGGCATAGAAATTGCACTCATAAGTAGGTCATTGCCAAAAAAACCATAGTATTCACAAGGTACTATGGTTTTTTTGCGCTTACCCGTTACTCATTGAATTAGCGATCGCTTTGATTTAAGATTGTTTGAATTTGATTTTGTACTTGTTCGAGTTCCCGACGTTTGTCAGCCAGCCAAACTTTTTGGGCTTCGCATTCTGCTCGCTCTCGATCGCACTTTTCCTGCTGTTCCAATAAATTTTCCCACAGAGAGATTGCTTGTGCGATCGCACCGCTACTCGTCTCAACTCTTTCTTCAAATACTGCAATAATTCTTTCGTCTATCTTATCCAAAATAGACTGTGAAGATTCATCGAACTTATTAAACCCTAACTCACAAACTTTTTGCTTTATTTGAGCTTTAACTGCATCGCCATCTAAGAAACTCAAGCCAAAACCGCCACCAATCCCCGCAACTATTGTCCCTAAAATTACTGGAATAATACCAAGTGGAAGAGCGATTAACACAGCAGCCGCGACAGCACCAATTCCCAAACCGCCGATGAATCCGCCGTCGCCAATATCGTCAATTGATTCAGCTATCCCGCTTCCACCGATACCAATTCCACCCAGATTACGTGCTATTGCTAACTTATTGAATTGAGCAAGAAGGCTAGTGCTGAGTTGCTTGTCGAACTTTTGAAACTCCTGCCGAATCGCATCAATGTCTTCATTGATTTGGCTGTTTAAACATCCTATATTTCCTTGTAAAATAGACTGTACTTTTTGAGTAGCCCCATCTTCTATTTCTTGGGTAATATCTCGCATAAATTGGTCGGAATAATCTTTTGTCAGCTCGTTTTGACTCCATATATGGTTATGTTCGGAAGTCCAGCAATCGCTTTTAGCAATCAGGCGTTCTCCCAATCCTTCCACCCATTCATTCCAAGATTCAACAACTTCTTCTACAGATTGCTCCCTCAGTTGATCCGCTAAAAGTTTGATTTTCACATCGCGGCCGCTTGCTTCCGCCATCAGTTCAAATATTTTCAGTTTATCTCCTGGAGAAACTGTCAATTTTCCTTCTAACATTTCCCTAAATTGACTCAATTTATCGCAGCCAGTATTAATAATTTCCTTAATTCCGGCGGCGGATTGGTTAAGTGCGAGCGCCCCCCGTTCAACTGTCAAAAACTGTTCCAGATATTTGGTAAAATCCTGAAAAGATTTCACATACTCATTTTCCGTCCCGTCCAAAATTGCCTCAAGCGCAGATTGAGCCGAAATAAAATGAATCCGGTTTTCGCCAGCGATCGTATTTTGACTCTTAACAATCGTTTCTACCCTTTGTCTTACCTGCTTGCGTCTTTCTTCCCGACGCAGCAAATCGGCAAAATTAACTAAGACAAAAATATTCGTCGCAGCTTCATGATCTTTACCGGGATTCAACTCTTTTTTCAAATACAAAAGAAGTTGTCGCTCTTTCTCTGTCAAAGCATTTTGAGCGTGAGTCAAAAAAATCACCGCATCAGTTGTTTTGAGAACCTGTTCGGTGACTAACGTGCGTTCCGCTTGTTCGTTCAATCCGGGAGTATCAATAATTTCTACACCATTGCAGCACAATTCGAGATTCGGATGCTCGAAAATGATTTCTTGGAGTTCTGAATTGATAAGTTCATCCCCAAAAGAACCTAAAGCTGCTTCCTCAGAAATTGCAGCTTTATCCTGATATTCTTCCGGTGAAATCTCCTCCTCGCGTCCATCTTTATATTTGCAGATAACCCGCTGCTGCGGCCCGTATTTCAAAACCGTTACCGTACCGCTACAGGGAATATCCCGCACGGGTTGAATTTCCTCGCCCAGCAAAGCATTGAGTAAAGTTGATTTGCCTTTGCTGAACTCGCCGACAACAGCAACGCGAAACCGCTGAGATTGTAATTTACGAGATATCTTTGTTAATTCTTCTATTAAATTAGGAGATAGGACGTTATGATCGCTTCCATCTAGCAGAGTTAAGCCGAGTTTTCCGCAAACCGCATCCAGTTGTTGTCTATACTCCTGAAACTTTTTCAACTGCTGATATGACGATACTGAATGCTTGCGATCGTTTTGCTGTTTCGGCTTTGCTGGTAAATGTTCGATAATGTGGCTGGCAGCACGGACAAACAAAGCATCGATAGATTGAAATCGTGCTGGATCGAGTAACGAGTGAACTTCTGCTAAAGCTGCTGTATCGCTTATTGCTTGACTGCTAAAACTCGCTTCTAAAACAGTCAAAAATCGCCCCTCAATTCCGAGTTTGTTGGCGATGATCGTCAAATACTCTTTTTCGCGTTTATCTATTGTCCCATCTGCCGCCGACATTTGATACCCAAAACTAATCAGCAGCAGTTTTTCCTCCTCAGAAAAACACGCTGTCAGCGCCAGCAACGCCGTCAATTTCTTGTAAACTTGCTGTTCCCGCACGCTCTTAACCATCGGCATTACCAATGGGCGCAAATTGTTGTTAGCAGGAATAAGTTCCGTAAAAGTTGTCCGCAATCGCTGCGTTTCCTCAGCACTTACCGTACCGTCGGCATGAATGACTCCCAGCAATACCGTGACCAATCCCGCCAGAAAAAGCACGGGCGGAGTAATATCCTCTTTTCGTAGGTTTTGCCCTGTCAGTCGGGAAATAAGCTCAACCGTTTGCGGACTAATTAGCGAAGTGTCCATTTGCCGCGCCTTTAGAGAATTTTTTTTATTGAAACTATCATAATATATTAGTTATTCTGTGGATTGGTAACACGGTAAAAATTGATGATGAACTTTGTATTTCCTGCAGCGGTACAGGCTGCGATCGAGGCTGGTAAGTACGCACAAGTGTTTACATCTGCTGGAGTGCCGATCGGCATGGCCAGAGATGAAGCGACGGGACAGTTCGTCGCCCATGCCGTGGGCGCGGCCCTCAACAACAGCCCGCTATCGCCGTTAGTCTCGCCGTTGCAGTTTGCGATGCAAGGCTTGCAGATGCAACAAATGCACATGGGCTTTCAAGCCGTCCAAGCGAGTTTGGGCGTGCTGCAAGCGACAACAGCCGTCATTGGTGTGGGAACTGTGGCTGGGGTAGCCTTGTCAGCGGTGAATTTGCACCAGACATTGAAACTAAAAAAAGCGGTAGAGAGGCTGGAAGTTAAAGTAGAAAATGGTTTCATCAATTTAGAACAACTTTTGAAAGGTCAAGGCGCGGAAATTAAGCAATTAATTTCCGAAGTGGTTGCAGATATAAAATTTGAGAACCATCGCCTAGTCTTAGTGCGGGCTTACGGGTTATTTAATCAAGCAATTCAACGAATGCGATCGGCTTTGCAACTGCAAGATATCAACCGCCGCAATGCTGAAATTGATGCAGCGCGGGGGATGTTGTTTCAGGCTTTAGCAGACTACAAAAATCCGCAGTTATTAGAAGAAACTTGTGCGGCGGGACAGTTGCGCCGGTTAGAGTGCAGTTGGGCGATCGAGCAAAGTATTATCGGCACGTATCAGGTGCAAAATGAATTTGGTGCTGCGGGCGATCGGCTTTCTCAGCTTCAACAACAAATCCGTCAAGATGGGTTAACAGTAATTGCTGGCTGCGACTCTGACGACGAACTAGATTTTCTCTTCCCAGAAATCACGCGAATTCACAATCACGATTTAGCCGCATTAGACAATTGGCAAAATCAGATTGACTGGATAAAATCTTTGTCGCAAAGTGAGTTAAAGCAGTTAGAGAGTGCTGATTTTAGTAAATCAGACTTAGCTGTTATGGGGGATAAAAATTCAGCCACAACAGCTTTAGCGATACCGGATGAACAGTTATTTTATGAAAAGTTGAGACCTAAGTCTCATTTTTATTCTCTTCGCACTCAACTGGAATTAATGCTCGATCCGCAGCAGCGTCAAGAGTACGAAGATTATATCATTGAGCAAGGGGAAATAGCGGGTCATAAAAGTTTAGTATCGTCGAACTTGGAAAAAGCGTCTGATTTGGCTGTTGCTAATCTGTTTTACTATTTCAGAGTCCGGGATGAATCGGAAGAATCGCAATAATCCGACCTAATTTGTAATTTGCTTTAAGTTTACCCCTGTTTTGATTATCCATCAATTACTATCGATCACTCAAAGACATTCATTAAGTTGTTTCATATCCTCTTGCGGCTGCACTTGCTTGTGCAAACTAATTTTGTCGCCCACTTCATACCCCGAATTAAAACCCGCCGCGCTGCTGACTTGAGAATCTGTTCTCGTTCTAATTTTAACCCCTCGGCCCTCTAGATAATCCGCGATCGCCTGTTGATTTTTCTCAAACATCGATCGCACTACAATCCCTGGAGTCGCCGCCACATCCCCCGAACCCGGAATCCCCGACTCTTCCATCTCCTGTTTTTGTTCCAACAATCTTTGTCTCAACCTTGTCGCGCATCCAACCCGAAAAGCATTCAGATACGCCAACCCCCTGCCGTTTCCTTTGCGGTATTTAGCCCTTTTTTCAATTGCAGAACTTAAATACTCGTACAGATGTTTACAAACAATCAGGTTTGTAGAAGTTCCCACCAAAAACATACTGCCATTATAAGTATTTCGCATGGCATTGCAACCGTTAGCGTCAGCAATTCCCGAAAGCAGCATCATTTTCCAAGTGACAAATTTGGATGTTGTTTCAACTGAGTTTTCGTCAATCTCTTCTTGGTGATTTGGCCCTAAATCCGCGAGGCTGAGATTGTACTGTGCCAGTAAAAGGGAAGCTTTTTCTGCCGCAGCAGTCGATTCGTTTTCATTTGATGAGGTGGCGAGGGCTAACAGCTTTTTGATTCTTTCGACAATACTTGTGTCTGGCATTTTTCAATCGATTTTAGGGTGAGACTATGCGGTGGCAAGGATTTGGGTGAATTCCCATTTTAGTATAGCTGGGAATGTGCGATGTTTTTTGAGGAGGATTTTTTTGAACCGCAGAGGGCGCAGAGGGCGCAGAGAGAAAGAAACAAAGAAAGAAAGAAAGAAGTTTGCAACTGATGCCCGGATTGGTTATTATTCGAGGACTTCCAGGACTGATTTGGGCAGCAATTTATCTTTAAACCAAACTACTTTTGCTGGCACATCATTTACATTCACCCCGGCTTTTTCTAAATTCAGCCGTTCGGAAATAGCTAAAATCAAGTTATCGCATTCAGACTTCTGTACTTGTGCAAATTTCTTTTGCAAATACTCCGGCCGCCAATAGCCAACTATTTCTAATAAAAACACTCGCCCGTCGGGATGCACTAACCGAAAGTCGGGTATCATCACGCTACCTGGAATCGGAATTAAATCAACTTCTCGCTCTAGTTGCCACTCGGTTTTTGTGGAACTCCATCTCTCAGCAAATGCGGCTTCTAACATACTATCATACGGCTTGCCAGGGGGATAGTGGCTGACTAAACCACAGTCGGAATTTAGGGTGAATTTACCTATTTTCAAAACGCCACTAAAAGGATCTTTTGTGTGCAGTGTCGAGTGCATACTCCATTTGGTGACGTGCAGCAGTGCGGGCAGCATTTTCGCCAGGGCTAAGCCGTAGCGGGTACTGGGTTTGAATAAGCTTGTAGGGCCGTCTATTGTCAGTGTAAAACCGTGGTCTGCATCGCCTTCGATGTAAGTCATTAATTGAAATAGTTTCAGATAGCGAAATAAGAGTTTATATTCTCCCGGATCGTTGCGGTGGGCGGTTAATTTGACTTGACTTGCTCGGTAAAATATGCCTTGAACTTGAGAAAGATTGTATTTGTGAAGCAAGTTTTCGGGTGTTGGCGGATTAAACTCAGTGAGGATTTTGTTTTCGTTTAAATCGGCGTATAAACCTGTAGTGATTTCGTGAGGCAAAACTTCTCTGTTTAACTCTTGGCTGAGTTCAATTGCTACTTTTTCCAGGGTTAATTGGGTGGATTGAGGGCTGGGAGTCGATCGCGCGGACAATGCAAAAACCCGCTGTCTCAACTCTGAGGGTTCTAGGGGACTGATGACTTCCAAGGTGGAGAAACCGCTTTTCAGCAGGTGCGCTAATCCCCTTTTCAGCCGATAATCCGGGCTGTCGCCTTCTAATTCTAGCAACCTTCCGTCGAGTTCGCCTTGGGTTTTGCCGATCGCACTTTGAAAGCAATCAATCATTTCCGTAGCTACTTCTATGTTTTTAGCATCTATCTTTAGGCGTAGCGGGATGATTGATTCCCCGTTTTGGCGGTGACTTAATAAATCAGTTGGTAACATAAGCAGTGAAAACTTTTACTCAATTCTTCGTTCAATAATCACCATAACTCCCCTGAGTTTTCCCTCTTCTGTCAAGCTTTGGGTAGTCCGAATTCGCCGATCGCAACTGACAAGATTTATGGTTTCTACAGCCCTGAGAATGCCAGTTGCTTTGTCCCATATTTGAAAAACGATTAAATTATCTCCAACTTCTGTGGCTAGTGTCTTGTAGCTAGAAAAGATAGAGTCATTACTTTCAATTTCTACTTGCCCTTCACCGACAACATGACCCACAAAATTTTGTGTTTCACTCTTGCCATTGGCATAAGTTTGAACGTTAGTTTGCCTCCACTGGTTATCAACAATTTTCTGGGTTAATACTGCTGTAAAACGCTGGGTTTCTTGGAAATCAGCATTAAGGATTGTCCAAGTTCCCTCCCAAACTCCTGTATGTTGGGGGAAGACTTTAAAGTTACTTATTTGTGTGATATCGAGCATTTTCCGGTACTATGAATTAGTCAATATTGAGATTATACACTAATTAGGCAACCTTCAAGGTTCCTTGAAATCATCATTTTTTACCCACTTTGCTGTGATTATGCTGCTTTTTAGTCGCCTCTCGGTTGACTCCGTAAATCGATTGTAGATGGTAGTTTTTAAATAGACCTAGGAGTGATTTAATTATATAGCCATCTTTTCGCTAAGACTACACATCCCACAACTAACTTATTTAGGCTTACTACCAGGGAATTTCATCATTGTCTTCTCCCCATTTGGCGGGTGATTCTGCTGCTTTTTTGGTTGTCTCTCGGTTGACTCCGTAAATGGGTGTCGGTTTGACAGTTTCTAACTTCTGATATTCTGGCTTTGGCGGTTCTATTTGTGTTTGTGGTTGGGGTTTGTGAGGCTGTATTCCTCCTCGGCGACGCTGAGAAGTTCTTTCTTCGCTGGTGTCTTCGGTGACGACTTCGTAGAGAATTGCTAACTTATTTACATCGCTGCTTTTGCGGAGAACTCGACCCAATCGCTGAATGTATTCGCGTTCGCTGCCTGTTCCTGACAATATGATAGCAATTCTGGCGTCGGGAACGTCCACTCCTTCGTTGAGAACGTGGGAGGCGACGAGGGTTTTGTATTCGCCGCTGCGGAATCGATCGAGGATTTCGTGGCGTTCTTTGACTGGGGTTTGGTGGGTAATTGTGGGGATGAGAAATTCTTGGGAAATTCGGTAAACTGTGGCGTTGTCACCTGTGAAAATTAGGGTGCGCTGGGGAGAGTGTTCTGCTAGTAGTTTGGCTAAGATTCGCAGTTTTCCTTCGGTACAAAGGGCGATTTCTTTGGCTTGGCGGTGGGCTAGCATCGCGCGGCGTCCCAAGGGCGATCGCGCGCTTGCCATGATAAACTGTTTCCAACCATCCAGGCTGGATATTCTGATGTTAGACTGTTTTAAGAAGTCGTTGCGAATGTTGATTAATTCGGCGTAGCGAGATGCTTCTTCTTGTGACAGTTTTACCATAATTTGAACTATTTTATGGTCGGCTAAAGCATCGCCTGCCAAATCTTCGGGCCTTTTGCTAAATACTGTCGGGCCGATGAGAAAATGCAAATCGCTGTGGCGGCCGTCGGTGCGATCGGGTGTGGCTGTCAGTCCGAGTCGAAAAGGCGCGATCGCATATTCGGAAATTACTCGATAAAAATCCGTTGGCAAATGGTGGCATTCGTCAAAAACCAGCAAGCCGTATTTACTGCCCAAGGTTTCTGCATGAATACTTGCACTGTCGTAGGTTGCCACTAAAATTGGCGTTTTGTCCCGCGAACCTCCGCCCAACAATCCGATTTCGATGTCGGGAAAAGCTGCTTTTAAATTAGCGTACCACTGGTGCATTAAATCGAGAGTTGGTACTACAATTAATGTACTGCGACCAGTAACTTGCATGGCTAATTGTGCCAGATAAGTTTTGCCGGAAGCGGTAGGGAGGACGACTACTCCTTGGCTTCCTGCTTCCTGCCAAGCTAGGAGGGCTTCTTCTTGATGTGGATAAGGCTGCATTTCCACGCTGGGTACGAGTTCGAGTAGTTCGTATCCCCTAGCTTCGTCGGTGAAGTGAATGCACTCGGCTTGGAGGGATTCTACCAGCGGGCGGTAGTGAATCGCCCGAATGCGGAATTTTTCCACGCGATCGTCCCATGTCGCAAAGTCCACCCAGTCTCTGCCTTTGGGCGGCGGGTGCAGCAATAGAGTTCCGCGATCGAATGTTAATGTAGGTATCCGTGCCATTTGTTTTAAGACCCGCTGACTGCAAGCCTGTTAAATTATAAGCGATCAATCAAATATATTGACTCTTCTTGAAATTATCTGCGTTACTCTGTGTTAATCTGCCCTACATCTGCGGTCGATCTATCAATCAAAAAATTCAATCAAAAAATTATGTAATTCAAGTCTAAATTTAGGAAATTGCGATCGCAGTGGATAAAAATTAAACAAATATTCTCCTAGCCCGATTGCCGGATTGCCAAATCTAAAATCTACAATGGTATTGTCCCGCTGGGGATGGTTTTTAGGTTAGATTCGATCTACGTATGCCTGAGATTAGAGGTTATAGATGGAAATAGGCGTCCCCAAGGAAATCAAGGATTTAGAGTTTCGAGTCGGGCTCAGCCCCACAAGTGTCCGGGCTTGTTCGGACAAAGGCCACACAGTTTTTGTAGAAACGAATGCTGGTGCTGGGGCCGGTTTTGCGGACGAGGACTATGTTCAAGCAGGGGCTAAGATTGTCTTAAAGGCTTCCGATGTCTGGAAGCGCGAACTAATTGTTAAAGTTAAAGAACCGCTGCCTGCTGAGTATCCGCTAATTCAAAAAGAGCAGTTGCTGTTTACATATTTGCACTTGGCGGCAGATCGCACATTAACCGAGCATTTAATCAGCAGCGGAGTCCAGGCCATCGCCTACGAAACCGTCGAACTCCCGGACAGAAAATTGCCACTGCTGACGCCGATGAGTATTATTGCAGGGCGTTTGGCCGTGCAGTTCGGAGCTCGGTTTCTGGAAAGACAGCAAGGTGGCAGAGGAGTGCTTTTGGGCGGCGTACCGGGGGTAAGACCGGGTAAAGTTGTGATTTTGGGGGGCGGAATCGTCGGCACAGAAGCGGCGCGTATTGCTGTAGGAATGGGCGCTAGAGTGCAGATTTTGGACGTAAATGTCGATCGCCTAGCCTACTTGGAAACTCTGTTCGGTTCCAGAGTAGAATACCTCTACAGCAGTCCTTTGCAAATTGAAGCAGTTGTTCCCGATGCTGATTTGTTAATCGGTGCGGTTTTGGTTCCGGGGAAAAAAGCTCCGGTGCTAGTTTCTCGCGAATTTGTTGCGAAGATGCACCCCGGTTCTGTGATAGTTGACGTAGCCGTTGACCAAGGTGGCTGTGTCGAAACTTTGCGGGTAACTTCTCACACAACTCCTACTTATGTTGCGGAAGGAGTTGTGCATTACGGCGTGCCAAATATGCCCGGTGCTGTGCCTTGGACTGCGACTCAAGCTTTGAATAACAGCACTTTGCCTTATGTTTTGCAGTTGGCAAATAAGGGGATTAAAGCTTTGGAAATGAATCCGAGTTTAGCGAAGGGATTGAACGTGCAGAATCACCGATTGGTGCATCCGGCCCTGCGCGAGGTTTTCGCAGATTTGGCTGATTAGATGCCCATTTTTTCAGCAAATCCCGTAGGGTGCGTCAGATCAAAGCTTGGGGATTATTAATAACCGGACGCGATCTGACGCACCCTACTCAACTACACACCGTTTTGCGATGTTTGGCTAACAGTAAATCCTCGAAACTCAAGGATTTCTCAACCCCAACAGTAATTAGTCCAAAATATTACTCGCAGCCCATAAAAAAATAAATTCCCCAAAACACTTGACAGATTCGCGGAGGTATGGCAGAGTAGTAATTCGTGACCGATGCGGAACTGGCGGAATTGGTAGACGCGCATGATTCAGGTTCATGTGGTGCAAGCCTTCCGGGTTCAAGTCCCGGGTTCCGCATTCCCAAGGCAGAAGGAAGTTTGGGGTTAACCCGATACAGGCAATAACCCCATTCGCTCTGCTGAATTAAACAATGCTGACAAGTATTCAAAACCCCCTAGTTAAAGAAATTCGCAAGCTGCACAGCTCGAAGGGACGCAGGGAACAACACTTATTTTTACTCGAAGGGACGCACTTGCTGGAGGAAGCTTGCGCTGCCAAATACCCGCTAGCAACGGTTTGCTGCACTCCCGAATGGCTGGATCGGCACGGGGAACTTTGGGAGCAAGTTGGTAATTTAGCCGATCGCACAGAATTAGTAAGTGCAAAAGTGTTAGAGTCGATCGCCACTACAGTCCAACCCGACGGCATTGTCGCCACCGCACCCCGCACTGCAACAGAACCGGCAAAATTGTCAACTTTAGGAATAGCCTTAGAAACAATCCAAGATCCCGGCAACTTGGGGGCGATCGTCCGCACGGCTGCGGCTGCTAATGCCGACGGTTTGCTGCTGAGCGCAGACAGCGCCGATTTAGACCATCCCAAAGTGCTGCGCGCCTCGGCAGGAGCTTGGTTTAAGCTGCCAATGGCAGTCAGTCCAGATTTAACCGCCGAAGTCTCCGGGTATAAAAATCGAGGAATGCAAATTTTAGCAACCGTCGCCGGGGCCAGTTTAAGTTATTGGGAAGTTGATTTGCGAGTGCCGACTCTGATAGTTTTGGGGAATGAAGGCTCTGGTTTGTCGGAAGAATTGAGGAGTTTGGCCGATCTACAAATCCAAATTCCCCTGAGTCGTGGCGTAGAATCTTTAAATGTGTCGATCGCCGGAGCCCTCATCTTGTACGAAGCTCAAAGGCAAAGAAGTCTGTCGATTTGAGATTTACTCGCCCTCAGGAATCTGGGACATTGAACCAGGGCTGTTTCATTCTCTGATCCGATCGGCAAAAGTAAAAGCGATCGCGCTATCTGATAAGATTTTTAGCGATCGCTCAAAAAAACATATATGCTGACTCTAATCACTTCTTGTTATCTCCTGATTTTTTTCCTCTTCTGGAAGATACAATTTGCTCAGTTTGAAATGAAAATTGTCCTTCCTAAAATTATCACAACCGTTGATTTAGCACTGGCAGATAATCCTCCAGTCAAACCTATACGTCGGGGATTAACTTCAGGAGTTTCTGCGGTAAGTCTCCTTAAAAATGGTGAGCATTTTGTCACTAATTCTACTGTTCAGTTAACTTCTAGTTTAGTTGAACTCTATTAAAATGCTCATTCAGCAACTTTAGCACTTCTTGAGCGATTAATTTGTTGGCTTTTGGGGTAAAGTGTCCATCACCAATAAAGTTACTGAGATCATTAGCAGGAACAATATTATGGTTACTGACATAGGGAATTGAACCCTTTTCTAAGGTTGGTTTGAGTGCTTGGAACAAATGATCTTCATATCCACGATCATTAAGAATAAGCACAATTGGCATTTTACCGTCAGCTTTCGCTGTGGCTGCGAAATCGTTAACTATTGCCCTTAAAACTGAAATTTCTGATTCGGCCTTAAACCCTGTTGGACTATGAATTTGATTTGTAAGTGTGAGCTGATGACGTTGTGCTAAAGCTCTGCGAATCAATCGGATAATTACCGAATTATCCAGCCATTTTTTCTGGAATATAAATCCATTAAAAAATTGATCGTGTTCTTTAAGTTGATTAACAAATGCGTTCCACTGTGGCTTATTTTGGAGGGTCGCCCGAAGTTGAGCTAAAGACATGACATTGGGCGATATCGCCTTCAGCTTTCCATCTTCCAAAAAGTATCGTGGGTAGGTGTAAGGTGCTGGTCCTTCAAATTGCCAAGTCATGCCGTTAAGAGTTCTGAGTCCTTTAACGCTAGAAGCTAACAGTCCCAAAATTACTATATCCGCTTGATGCTTACCTCGATCTAAATTGTAGGCAGCGAAGGAGTAATTAGGCGGAGCAGCAGGTCCGGCGATCGCTCTAATCATCAGCCTCGAATCGATTTCCTCCATGGCGGTGCCGACCTGATTGGAAAATGACATACCGTAGATGGCAATTAGCAAATCTTTATCGGAAGTTCGGCTAACGGGTATATTTAACTTCTTCCATAGTTCTGGATCTAACCAGCCAGCAATTGCTATAGGTGAACTTAATTCATCCGTAGAACCGACCATCCGTGAAAGCTTGCCCTCAATAGATCGCCCATATTCAAAATATGTATTGAGTTGCCCTGGAGAAGTTGCTAAAGGATCTGACGGATATGGAAACATAAAATTGATCGAAAAATCGAACATCAATAGGAAGAAAATGATCCACAGTCCGGTGACGAATTTTTTACGCATGGCATTGCTGATAGCTGGTTTAAAATTGAGAATAGATGAACTGTGCAGGGGCATTGCTTTCTCCCATCAATAAAATAATAATGAGTGCTGCATAAAAAGCTGCACGGGCTGGGGTTGGATAACGACGGTAAAAATCGGGATTATCAGTTTGGTAAGCCCACAATTCATAGCCGATCAGTAGTGGAATGCCCAAGATAGCAGGTAATGGGGGTGTAGGCAGACTGAGCGCCAAGTTTCCGAAATCTCCAAACAGAATTTTTGTAAAGGAGATAATCTGACTCAGGGAAGTGGCTTTAAACAACAGCCATCCATAGCAAGTCAGCATAAAAAAGAATAGAGTTGCGACTAATCCTTCTAGAAGTTTGAACTTATTTTTGCTCGGTAGTTGTTTGTTAGTAGTCTTAGGGGTAAAAGCTCGATACACAGACAAAAGCATCCCCTGATAAAATCCCCACAGGATAAAGTTCCATGCTGCCCCATGCCAAAGTCCGCCCAGTACCATTGTTGCCATCAGATTTTGATAAGTTTGGCGCTCGCCTTGACGGTTTCCCCCAAGTGGTATATATACGTAATCCCGTAGCCAAGTAGAGAGGCTAATGTGCCAGCGACGCCAAAACTCGCTGGGATCTTTAGAAAAATAGGGCAGATTGAAATTGAGTATTAGTTCTATACCCAACAATTTGGATACACCTCTAGCGATGTCTGAATAACCACTAAAATCGCAATAGATTTGAATGGCGTAGAGGAAAGTTGCTAAAATGATATCAATCCAAGAAACATTTCCCTTAGTCCCATAAATTGCATTGACTGAACCAGCTAATCCATCCGCGATCGCTACTTTCTTCACCAAGCCAAATAATATCAGAAACAAACCTTGAACAGATTGCTCAAAACTGATCTTTCGCGGATTTGAAATTTGAGGAAGTAACTGTGAAGCTCGATCTATAGGGCCAGCAAACAATGGGGGAAAATAAGCCAAGAAGAGAGCAAAGTCTAAAAATTGGTGTGATGCTTTCAGTTTGCCTCGATAAATGTCGCAAGCGTAGCTGATGGCTTTAAAAGTGTAAAACGAGATGCCTAGAGGCAGAATGATGTTTAAATGCAATAAGTTGCTATGAATCCCCAGGGTATGAATTACTCTTTCAGCACTGGTAATAAAGAAATTGAAGTATTTAAAGAAGCCTAAAAGTGCCAAGTTACTGCCTACACAGAGCCACAGGAACAAATGGCGGCGCTGTTTTTCCTCAAGAGCGGTGAATTGGGGATACAGCAGGTTAGCAATTGCTACAACTACCAGGGCCGCCATTAATATCAACCAGCCGGAAAAAGAAGCAGGTAATAGTTGTGTCCATTGTACTGACACCGCTATGGGTGCTATACTTACCTGAAGGGCATTCCATTGAACTGTATTAAATAACAACGCCCCTAATACAACTGACAAAGAAACAATCCTGCGGTTAGAAGATTCTAATCGACCAGTATCAATCATTGCCCCGCAGTAGAAGTCAATTGCGGTGGAAAGAAGCATTAAAAACAGGAAATTAACATTCCACCAGCCGTAGAATACATAGCTACCAATCAGCAACACCAAGTTTTGACTGCGGAAAGGAAGGATGCGGTACAAGATATAGGTAACTAGAAAAAAGACTAGGAATTCAATTGAGTTAAATGTCACTTATTCTCCACCTGACTATTTGCAAAAAGTAGCTATTTTTATCTCTTATGTATGTTAGTCGAGATGAGCGATAAATTATCCTATAAACCGGGGCAGTAGGAGAAGGAAGAAATCACTCGCTAAACCTAAGAGGGTGTTTGAAAAGTCGGACAGGGTGTTTAAAAAAACTAACCTGGCTTGGGAAGAAGCGGCGATCGCCTCTAACCTAGATAGTGGCCTATCGGGATGGGGCGAATCAGCGGGGAGGGCGATCGCTCCCGCATACAAACACAAAAAAAACCGCCATAAATTATAATCCAGAATGTGAAATCTTTCTAGGGTATTAGGCTTGCGATTACAGGAATAGATGTCAAATGCGTTCTCTTGTACCGATCGCCCGCAACCGATCTAAGCGTGCTGGTAATTTACTGGAGTTGTCCCACCCCTGAATTGTTTTGACCCAAACACCTACTTTTGCAGCAAACTCACTAATTTTGTACATGAACAATAAGTATTTTTATTCTTATTGTCTACAAATGTATAGGCTTCTTGATACTCCCTAGCCTGAAAAGGCGAGGGAATTCTTGAGGAAGCCAGATTCGGATTTTCACTTTTGGCTATCTTGTCGCCACTACTCACTCAGCTTGAATTTCTTCAAATATTGCGTATACTTTGGTTTTTTGCGCGATCGCGAGTCCATCACTACGCAAAATATCTGGTAAGCTGTTCGGCATTTAAAAGACGATAGTATGGTGCGGAGCGTAAAGAAGTGTTTACCTTGTAAGCTGTTCGGCATTTAAAAGAGGATAGTAGGGTGCGGAGCGTAAATAAGCGTTTCCCAAGTATAGTAAGTATTCGCTTCTGACCCACCTTACCTGGATCGTTAATAGTTTAAATGTGTAACAGCTTAAGCTCTACCTCCTGTTATTATTTGCCCTTTAACTATTCCGAATCTTGCGTCGGATCAGTCCGTTGCCGGAATTACTTGGCAACGCCGGGCGTTTCAACACGTAGATGGTTATTCTTACTTGATCTTTTGGATCATAACATCAGCTTTTGACTCACTATGTAAAGTATCTGTAAAGAAATATTCAAGGTGGTTGAAACCGCTACCGACTTTTCCCCTAGTTGATCGCCCCTGGCGCAGGTCTCGTTCTTCGGTCAACCTCCCCATCTCCCCATCTCCCCCTCACCCCATCTCCCCATCTACCCCTCTGAGATGTGGCGGATTTTGTTTATCTTGATGCAAACTGTAAAGCCAGGAAAGCGGATACTTTCGTATCAACAGTCCAGGCTGGCATGAAATAAATATGAAGAAGTGTAGCCAAGTGCTCTCACAAATGTTAAGATTCTTAACATAACGTAGTATTGTGCACGCCCCAACCAAAACCTAACCTGAGACGGTGCTGACTGGGAGTAGTAGCTAGCTACCATAAAATTAAGCCTCTTTAAATGGAAGGAAAGCGCAAGTCCCCGCCCGCTTTCCTTCCCAGCTAAAGCTAGGGGTTTGCGACTACCGCAAACCTTTAGAGGCACAGATCCTCAGCGGGAAAAGCTCATGAAAACTCTTAAGTCCTCAGATACAGATTCTGTTCGCGCTTACTTGCGGGAAATCGGCCGCGTTCCCTTGTTGACCCATGAGCAAGAAATACTCTACGGGAAACAGGTACAGCGCTCAACCGCACTGCATCAGGAGAAAAATATTTTAGCCGAAGAGTTAGGCCGCGACCCGACGGCGGCTGAATGGGCACAGGCAGTTGGGCTGTCTGAGGCACAGTTGCAGCGGACGATCGAAAACGGGGAAAGGGCAAAGCGCCAAATGGTGGAAGCGAATCTCCGCCTGGTAGTGTCTGTTGCCAAGAAATATATCAAGCGCAACGTAGATTTACTGGATCTAATTCAGGAAGGCACGATCGGGATGCAGCGGGGAGTAGAAAAATTTGACCCGACTAAGGGCTACAGATTTTCTACTTATGCTTATTGGTGGATTCGTCAGGCAATTACTCGGGCGATCGCCGAAAAAGGCCGCACCATCCGCTTACCGATCCACATTACCGAAAAGCTCAACAAAATTAAAAAAGCTCAGCGCCAACTTGCTCAACAGCTTGGTCGCGCGGCCACGGCTGCTGAATTGGCATCAGAGCTCGAATTGACTCCCAAACAGATTCGCGAATATCTTGATCGCGCGCGCCTGCCACTTTCCCTGGACTTGCGCGTGGGAGACAATCAAGATACAGAGTTGGGCGATTTGTTGGAAGATACGGGTACTACCCCGGAAGATTTTGCCTTGCAATCTTCCCTACGGACTGACTTAGACCACCTAATGGCGGAACTGACTCAGCAACAGCGAGAAGTGCTCGCCTTGCGGTTCGGTTTAGAAGACGGGCAAACCCTAACTTTGGCAAAAATAGGCGATCGTCTCAACATCAGTCGGGAACGAGTTCGGCAAATAGAACGGGAAGCTTTGACCAAACTCCGCAAACGCAAGCAAGATATCAACGATTATCTAGCCAGCTAGGTAGATTGGGGATTGGCGATCGGGTCTCCCCCCTTGCAATCCCCAATCTAAAATCGTAAAAACCGCCGCTTTTAATTCGGTTGTGCCCACTTCGTTGCTATGACTGTCCTGCTACATTAGTAATTACTTAGTAATAAAGATCAGCAGCCATCAGATAAGGGTTATTTAATTTAACCGCCCGCGTCTAACATAACAAGCTGTCTCTGAAACGGAGGTACTCGTGAGCAACTCATCTAATAAATCCCCAGAATTCTTTGAAGAAGACGGAGAAAATACCAACTTATTATGGCAATACGTGCAGTCTATGGCTCCCGACACAGTTTCTCAGTTGTCTAAGCCGACTTCTCACGAAGTGTTTCAAGTAATGGAGCGAAATATTGTTGGACTATTGGGGAATTTGCCTTCGGAACACTTCGGGGTGACAGTGACTACCAGTCGCGAACATTTGGGTAGATTGCTCGCCTCAGCTATGATTAGCGGTTATTTTCTCAAAAATGCCGAACAGCGAATGACTTTTGAAAAGTCCATACAAGCCAGTGAGAGACATGGCTCGGACGATTAGTAGATTCTTAACATTTAAGTGATCCAAGTGTCAAGCCCCCCCTCGCAAGATGGGGGCTTAATATTTTAGATTTTAGATTTTAGATTTTAGGTTTTAGATTTTAGGTTTTAGGTTTTAGATTTTAGGTTTTAGATTTTAGGTTTTAGATTAAATAATAATTGAATAATTATTGATATTATTCTTAAATTCCCCATTCCCCATTCCCCATTCCCCATTCCCCATTCCTAATTAATATGTCTCTTCCTCCTTTTGCCCACAAAGTTATCGGCGTTGCTGCAATCTGGAACAATCGCCAACAAATTTTGATTGACAAGCGCCGACAACATGGACTGCACGGGGGTTTCTGGGAGTTTCCGGGCGGAAAAATAGAGCCTGGGGAAACAATCGAAGCTTGCATAAAACGGGAAATAATGGAGGAGTTGGGGATTGTTGTAGAAGTTGGCGATCGCTTGATTACAATTGACCACGACTACACTAAATTTACAGTTAGACTATACGTGCACCACTGCCGCCACGTCAGCGGGGAACCGCAAACGATTGAATGCGATGAAATTCGCTGGGTGACACTCGACGAAATTGACCAATTTACTTTTCCCAAGGCAAACGCACAGATTATTGCTGCACTGCGGAAAAGTTGAGCTGTAATATCAAACTCGGTTGCTACTGACAAGTGAAAAATCTACAGCTAAGTTTTATTTTTGGACGGGCAGAGTAAAGTGAAAACAACTGCCTCTATCGGGTACAGAGTCTACCCAAATTTGACCGTAGTGGGCGCGAATGATGCCTTGACATAGAGACAGTCCAATGCCGTAACCATCTGTTGATTTATCTCGCTGCAAGCGAAAACTGTCTTCAAAAATGCTCGCGCAATCTTCTTCAGGAATTCCCGGGCCGCTGTTGCAAATGCTGACTTGAACTTTGTAAGCGGTGCGGTGGAGAATTGAAAGATTAACGGTTCCTCGGTCTGGGGTGTACTTGCTGGCGTTGTCAAGCAGGTTGATCATGACTTGTTTGATGCGATCGGGATCGGCATAAACCAAAGGCAAATCTGCGGGAATGTCTGTTTCTAAGTTCAGACTTTTCGCCTGAAATTTGTCTTGAAATTGCAAGATTACATCTTGACAAATCGCCCCTAGTTCGATTCTTTTTGGTTCAATGTGGAGTTGAGCGTTTGTACCCCGGGCTGCTTGCAGGATATCTGTAATCATACGATCGACAATTTGGATTTGGCGGCGGGCTTGTTTCATCAAATGAGCCGCCAGACTCGGTGTCAAACGCGACTTTTCCCCCTCTTTCACCTTCTGACTTGACTCCAAAGTCTCCAAAGCCAAAGATGCTGCCGTTAAGGGATTACGCAAGTCGTGAGCTAGCATCGCAATAATCCGGTCTTTCAACTGCAACTGCTCTTGCAGGTGTTCTTTTTCCTGTTTGAGGCGAAAAACTTCATCAGAAAGCTGCACAATTTCGGCGGCGCAAGCAACGGAATAGAGTGGTTTTGAGTTAGTCAGGCTTTCAGCAAGTGCTGGGGCTGACTGCTGCTGAGCTGCGTATTCTTCTACAGAACGCTTCCAGCGGGGCCACCAGTGTTCGAGTTGGGCGATTAAATTGCTGCCGGCGAGAGTTTGTCGCGGATCGGGATGAATTTTGAGCAGCGAGGGAGTGGCTACAAGTTTAAAGTGTTCGGCTAAATCGGGCTGTTCTCCTACGTCAATGATTTGAAGCTCAAAGTCGCAGTCTGCTTTCAAATCCTTTAGGGACTTGCGGATGTGTCTGGTCTGTTCCCGGGAAGAGGAACGCTTGTCTACAAACAGCAAAAGCTGTAAAAGCGGTGCGGAATTTACCGGCTGTTCGGGAGAACAGTCAGTGCCGCTGGTGCCGGGTGTGGGATGGACGCTGTTGAGCTTTTCGATCGGGTGAAAATAATTGAGCATTGCCGAGCCGAGTTATTTCACTTCTACTTTAATTTAATACTTACTTTAGATTTATGCTATTGTCCGATAATTTCATTACAGGCGGGCAGATGATATTTTTGAGATGGAAGAAAAATGAGTCGCTGCGGGTGGTGGTTCAAGTGGCGGCTGCCTTTTTTGTGCTGTGCCTGTTGCTGACGCTGCACCGCTACTACAGCTTTTACGCTACTTACGACCAAGGCATTTTCAATCAACTTTTTTGGAACGGCACTCGGGGTCACTTGTTTGAGAGTTCCCTCTCTTCGGCGTTGTCCACTAATGTGGTGCACCAAAATCAGCTCCCGGAAGTATCTTACTACCGGTTGGGGCAGCATTTCACCCCGGCGCTGATGCTGTGGCTGCCAATTTACTCGCTGTTTCCCTCGCCCGTCACTTTGACGGTGTTGCAGGTGACTTTAATTACGGCGGCGGGAGGAGTGCTCTATGCTCTCGCCAGACACTATCTGGAACCGAGGCTGTCGGCGACAATTGTTGTGAGCTATTACTGCGCTAACGCGGTCATCGGTCCGACTTTGGGTAATTTTCACGATATTTGTCAAATGCCGCTGTATGTCTTTGGCTTGCTGCTGGCGATGGAGAAGCGCTGGTGGCCCTTGTTTGGGATTCTGGCAACTTTAATTTTGGCCGTGCGAGAAGATGGGGGAGTTGTTTTATTTGGCGTCGGAGTTTACCTGATTTTGAGTCGGCGCTACCCTCGGACTGGTTTAGCCGTCTGCATACTCAGTTTTGGTTATATGATCGTCCTAACTAATCTGATTATGCCTTTGTTTTCTGCTGACATATCCCAGCGGTTTATGATGGAGCGCTTCGGTCAATATGCCGATGGAGATGAAGCTTCTACTCTAGAAATTATTTGGGGAATGCTGAGCAATCCCTGGCGGTTGGTGGCTCAGTTATTTACGCCGTTTTTTGGTAAGATTAGATACCTGCTTGGCCAGTGGTTGCCATTAGCTTTGGTTCCTGCTTTCGCGCCTGCATCTTGGATGATAGCTGGATTTCCGCTGCTGAAGCTATTTTTAGCGAAAGGAGAGTCGGTGCTGGCGATTAATATTCGCTATGCGATGACTGTGGTTCCAGGGCTTTTTTACGGGGCTATTCTGTGGTGGGCCCAGCGTCAAAAGGAAGAAGATAGAATGGTGAGAGAGGAAAGAATGTTTTTGCGTTTTCCTTCTGCTTTATTTCCTCTGCCTTCGTCTTCAAAGTTTCGCCGCTTTTGGGCGTTTTGTATCTGTTTGTCGCTATTTTTTACCTTCACTTCTAACCCAAATCGGACTTTTTCTTGGATTTTGCCCGATGCGATCGATCCTTGGGTGCAGGTTCCTCTTGTCAGACAATGGCAGCACGTTTTGCAAGTGCGGCCGCTGTTGGCTCAAATTCCTGCTGATGCTAGCGTGGCAGCGACGAATACTATTGTGCCGATTTTGTCAAGCAGGCGGGAAATTCTCAGGTTTCCGATGTTTGAACTCCGCAATGATGCGGGGAAGGCAGTGAAGATGCAATATGTAATTGCCGATATCTGGCAGTTGCAGCAGTATCAGGCTGCGTTTCGCGGGGAACGGGGACAGTTGCGGGAGATCGTACCGGCGATCGATCGAATGTCCAAATCGGGAGATTACGGCATTGTTGGCTTTGAAGACGGCGCGATTTTGATGCGTCAGGGTGCTGTTTCTAATTCTGCATCTGCTGCTGCTTGGACCCGTTTTCGCGGCGAATTGGAGCCGATTTTGAAGAAACGGTAAGCGGGTAGGCGCGATCGCCATTGCTTCCTTCAGTGGCTCAAATCTTGAGGAAACCTGTTTTTTTCAGGTAATGGCGATCGAGCAATTTCATGCAAAAACCACGTTTAGGCATGATTTTCTGTCTTTGTTGCTGCCAAAAGTCAGGCATTGGGCATCAACTTACGATCGACTCAAATTTGAGGCCGGTCATTTTACAATAAATCTGTTAATCCTAAACATTAAGTTATATAAATTATTTGGAGGAAAAAAGATGAAAATTTTGGTATTGGCATGGGAGTTTCCTCCCAGAATCGTAGGCGGTATCGCCCGCCACGTATCGGAACTGTATCCTGAATTGGTAAAGCTGGGTCACGAAATACACTTAATTACAGTAGAGTTCGGCCACGCGCCGATGTACGAAGTGGTGGAAGGAATACGTGTGCATCGGGTGGTGGTGGGGCACGCCAGGGACTTTTTTCACTGGGTGGCGAATCTCAACCAAAGCATGGGCCACCAAGGCGGAAAACTGATGCTGGAGGAAGGCTCCTTTGATATCATCCACGCTCACGATTGGTTGGTGGGAGATGCGGCGATCGCCCTCAAGCATACCTTTAAAGTACCGCTAATTGCCACCATCCACGCCACCGAATACGGGCGTTTCAATGGCATCCACAATGAGGGGCAGCGCTACATTAACACCAAGGAGAACGACCTCGCTTACAACGCTTGGCGGGTAATTGTTTGCAGCGATTATATGCGGCGGGAAGCCGAACGGGTACTATCCACTCCGTGGAACAAAATAGAGGTAATTTACAACGGAATTAGACCAGATAAAAAGCCCAGGTGGCACGAATTTGATGCGATGGATTTCCGCCGCAGGTTTGCTGCTGATGATGAGAAAATTGTCTATTATGTAGGAAGAATTAGCTATGAAAAAGGCATTAATGTATTTTTGCAGGCGGCACCTAAAGTAATTTGGGAAATGGGGGGTAAAGCAAAAATTGTAATTGTTGGTGGTGGCAATACAGACCATCTCAAACATTTAGCTTGGCATTTAGGAATTTGGAATAAGTGTTATTTTACTGGGTTCATGTTTGAGGAACATCTTGACAAATTTCAGACGGTGGCTGACTGCGCGGTTTTTCCCAGTCTTTACGAACCTTTTGGGATTGTTGCCTTAGAAAGCTTTGCTGCAAGAGTGCCTGTGGTGGTTTCGGATGCGGGCGGACTTCCAGAGGTGGTGCAGCACACTAAAACGGGCGTTGTTACTGAGGCAAACAATCGGGATTCTTTGGCCTGGGGAATTTTGGAGGTGCTGAAAAATCCGGGTTACGCGCAGTGGTTGGTTGACAATGCTTATCAGGATTTGGAACGCCGGTTTAGTTGGCCTAAGTTGGCGATAGAAACCGAGTGGGTTTATGAACGGGTGGTGGAGGAAAGGGCTGAGGTTGATTGGTAAGAATGCTGACTGTTGAGGGTGAGTAGAATATCAAGTTTTTTTGTTGCCAATATTAAGAAATTGTAACACAATGATATATATACACTCGACCTCAGCTTGAGCGCACTCAGAAGATTTAAAGGGAATTAGCATCTTGAATATTTTTAGGGACATCGATCCCCAACCCAGACGCAGCTTGCTGACTTTATTCACCGCAGGGCTGCTATTCTGGTCAAGTTTGGCTTCGCTGCTGCCAACTTTGCCGCTGTACGTTCAATTTGTGGGCGGCACAAAACAGCAAATTGGCTTTGTGATGGGTGCATTTGCGATCGGACTTTTGCTATCGAGGCCACCGTTGGGTAAAATAGCCGACAGCAGGGGGCGAAAACAAGTTTTGCTGCTAGGCGCGACAGTCGCTGCGATCGCCCCTTTTGGCTACCTGTTAGCTCAATCTATCCCCTTACTGTTACTTATTCGCATTTTTCACGGCATTAGTATCGCCGCTTTTACTACAGCTTACAGCGCTTTGGTAACAGATTTATCGCCGCCAGGAAAGCGGGGCGAATTAATCGGTTACATGAGCTTGGTTAATCCTATTGGTTTAGCAGTTGGGCCTGCTATTGGTGGATTTGTACAAGCTTGGGTTGGTTATACTCCTTTGTTTGCGATGTCGGCGGCTTTCGCTGCAATGGCTGTATTTTTTACCTGCAAAGTTGCGGAACCTAATTTTGCAGATTTAACAAAATCGGACTCGCTATCTGAGGATAAAAACAGCCAAAAATACTGGCAAATGCTCTGGAATCCTAGAGTGCGGATTCCGGCTTTAGTGTTATTGGTGGTTGGTTTAGTATTTGGAACTTTGAGCACTTTTATGCCTTTGTTTATCCAAGAAACTAAGACTAATTTGAATCCAGGATTATTTTATTCGACGGCGGCTATCGCCAGTTTTGGTATACGGTTGCTCACGGGACGGGCTTCGGACAAATACGGTCGCGGCTTGTTTATTTCTGGTGGCTTAATCTGTTATGCCGTATCTATGTTATTGTTGTATTTTGCTAACAACAGCAGTGCTTTTTTAATAGCAGCTTTGATTGAAGGTTGCGCGGGTGGTACGGTTTTGCCGATGATGGTAACGCTGATGTCGGACAGGTGCGAACCTTATGAAAGGGGCCGCTTGTTTTCGCTTTGTATTGGCGGATTTGATTTGGGAATTGCGGTTGCGGGGCCGACTTTAGGCTTTGTTGCTGAACAAGTTGGCTACAGAAATATGTTTGGTTTTGCGGCTGGTCTCGCTGGCTTTGCTTTGCTGATTTTTATTACTCAGTCTAGCAAGGGCTTATCTAATTCGATGAAATTTGCGATCGGTCGAGGCAAAGATATTTATGCTTTGAATCAGTAGACTTGAATTGCCAAAGTCCTTTTAATCAATTTTTGGGGCGGGCTAGAAGCCCACCCCACCCGAAAAAATGATTTTTGTGGGATGGGCTTTGAGCAGGGTCCTAGATATTTTTGCAAGAGGTCTAGTAAACGCACAAAATTAAAAAAGTTATGAGTTTTAAGTCGTGAATTGAATTAATTTATTAATTCAAAACTAAAAACTCAAAATTCATAACTTTTAGTAGTGGGCTTGGAGGGATTCGAACCCCCGACCTCATGGTTCGTAGCCATGCACTCTATCCAACTAAGCTACAAGCCCCTGTTGAGTTTAGATTTAATCTAAAATTGATTAAGTTCTTTTCTCACAGAATCTAACAGTAACACCATTACCAAAATAATGCAAGACCTTTCGCAAACTTTTTCTGAATTGCCCGATGTGGCACAGCTAACTCACCTCGACAACAGCGGGGAAGCCCAAATGGTGGACGTTTCAGCGAAGGTGCCGACTGTGCGACAAGCTGTGGCTGCTGGCCGGGTGCGGATGTTGCCGGAGACTTTTGCGGCGATTGAAGCGGGGAATGCGCCGAAAGGTGATGTGTTGGGCACTGCAAGGCTGGCTGGAATTATGGCGGCCAAACAGACTGCACATTTGATTCCTCTGTGTCACCCTCTGCCGCTGAGTAGCGTGGAGGTGCAGGTGATGCCGGATGCTGGGTTGCCGGGGTATCAAATTCGGGCGACGGTGAAAATTAAGGCGGAAACAGGGGTGGAAATGGAGGCGCTGACGGCGGTTTCGGTGGCGGCGCTGACTTTGTACGATATGGCGAAAGGATTGGAAAAGTCGATCGCCATTGAGTCAATTCGCTTGGTGAGTAAAAGTGGCGGCAAGTCTGGAGACTATGAAAATGTAGAGGCATAAGTTTCCTACCGAAAGAGGGATGCAGCATTCAAAAAGCTGCACTTATGATTAAAATAGGCACAGAACTACTAATATCAAGTGAAAAACTATGCCTCCTCGTTGGCCCCGCAAACCCGATCGCAATGATCCAGAGTACCGCCGCTTAGATGACCGGATGAATTTTGCTATCCACGTCGGTCTTTTTTCTGCTACCAATTCAGGTTTGTGGTTTGTTCACAATTTGCAAAAGGCTGATTGGCCTTGGGCAATTTCGGTAACGGGTGGATGGGCTCTAGTAGTTTTGGCCCACGCGATTTACCATTTTGCGATCGCCGATTATTCGCCCCTCACCAAAGATTCTGGCTGAAGGCAGTTGGCGGCGATTTGTTAAGTCTTTTGATTGATAACAAATAACTTTCGGCTTTTTTGATATGGCTAATACTACACAGGCGATCGAATCCTTAGCAGCCGAAATCGGCGAAAATGTCTACATTGACATTGCCAAATGGCATTTGTATCTGAGAGATGCTCACCTGCATACTGTTGTTGCCGAACAACTTTATTCCATGCTGGAAGATGGCAATTTAGATGCT
The DNA here is from genome assembly GCF_036701355.1 of Microcoleus sp. Pol12B3. NCBI lineage: Bacteria > Bacillati > Cyanobacteriota > Cyanophyceae > Oscillatoriales > Microcoleaceae > Microcoleus > Microcoleus sp. Pol12B3. The sequence continues at coordinate 69,657 of NZ_JAUBQS010000022.1, read as the reverse complement.
GACAAAGTTGGACAAGTTTTGCAAGGAATTCCAGTCAAGTTGGGCGGCGGCAAGCGGGAAGTGCCACTGGCAGATTTAATTCCGATGCAGTGTCAAGTTCAATTGATGGATGTTCTTGAGGAATTTCAGCGAAAAATGTAAAGTAAAGGGCGGGTTTTGTACGCAGATTGTGGGCGTTGTGTCTAGTATTCGCCTTTAACCCGCCCCGACAATTTTATTTGCGAAAACGCCCCCGAATGCGATCTACAAACATATCAACTTCCGGCAACTTCATCTGACTGACAAACAGGGCAAAAACCCCTAACCCTACAAAACTTGCCACACTCAACTGCACTAATTGAACGACCAAACCTTCAGTACCCAAAACTCTTTGACACGCTTGCAGAGTAGCCAAGGTAACGAAAGCAGTTAAACAACTCCCAGAAGTTAACCCCAGAAAAGGCAAACTCCACTGCCCCCAAGGCAGGCCACCCAGCTTTTTATCTAAACAGTACAAAAGCATAATCATCGAAAGAAGATTCACTCCCACCGTCGCCAAAACTAATCCGGGCGCCCCAAAGGCTCCAACCAACAAATAATCCAAAAGAGCGTTTAAAAAGATATTGATAATACTGATGCGAAAAGGGGTTTCCCCGTCTCCCAAAGCGTAAAATACCCGTACCACAACGTCGCGTCCCAAATACACAAACATTCCAATACTGTAAGCCATCAATATCGGCGTAACAAACAGCGAGGCCTCTCTATCAAAAGCATAGCGTTCGTAAACAATGCGGACGATAGGCCCAGCCAGCGTTACCATTAAAGCGCTCAGGGGCAGCATCGTAAGGGCGGTCAAAACTAAAGATTGACGAATTCGATCTTTTAATTCCGGCCAATCTCTCGGATCGGTGAGGCGAGAAAATATCGGTAGAAATGGCACTAAAATTACATTAGAAATGATGCCTAAAGGCGTCATAACTAACAAGCCACTGTAACCCAACGCAGAGGCGGCTTGAGGGATGTAGGATGCGAAAAAGAGGTCTGTATAGACATTAATTTGCAGCATTCCTGATGATAAGGTAGCAGGAACCATAACCTTGATGACTTCTTGCACTCCCGGCCGTTTAAAATTAAACCGCAAACGCAATGTTCCCAACCCCGCGCGCCACTGCGCCACCAGTTGCACCAACCACTGCAAAACTGCACCCGCTAACGTTCCCCAAGCTAACACTAAGCCACCAATTAGTGCGGATTCTGGCTGAATAATTTTGTCTCCGAGTTGCATTGCGAGAAGCCCCAAACCGCCGACAAGTGCAACGCTGGAAAATAAAGGACTAATCGAAGGCAACCAGTACATATCGGCAGCATTGAGAGTGCCGAAACCAATGCCGATCAAGCCTGAAAGTAAGGCCATCGGCGCCATAATCCGAAATTGCTGGACGGCAATTGCTTTAATTTGTAAACCTTCTGCTGTTCTATTTAATCCCGGTGCCACCAAATCGATCAGCGGATCGGCAAAAATAATTAAAGCGATCGTCACTAACAGCAACAAGCCCCCGACTAAGGTGGTGATAGTCTCGACTAAGGGTGCTGCTTCTTTTTTATCCCGGCGGGCTAAAACACTGACGATGGCGCTGTGAAATGGCCCGTTAATCCCTCCGAGCAAAATAAATAAGAAACCAGGGATGACGTAGGCGTAGTTGTAGGCATCGACGGCGACACCGACTCCAAAGGCTGCGGCGATCGCAATTTGGCGCACTAATCCAAAGACTTTGCTAATTAGAGTGGCGACTGCGACAATGCCGGCAATCCCTGCGAGGGAACGAGAGGGCTTCTGTAATTGGGACACAAATGGTTACAAACGCTAATGCTAAAAGGATTCACTTATTTTAATCGCGAACCGGGAGAATCATATCACGAACTCATAAAACTTCTAGGGGGAATTGCGCTTGTACCAATTTTATCGCTATTACTGACTTGCGGAAATTCAATAATCGATTGGGACTATTCGTCCTAACTACAAACCGCCGTTTCGTGCTATGATGCGTCAATCTAAAATCTACAATCTAAAATCTACCATTTAAAAATGATTAAATAAATGAGTTGATAAAAGCAGATAGTTCATAACTTACAATCGATTGTGTTAGCTCCCAGACTTCTTTCAAAAGTGCGGATCCAGGTATTCCGTTATAGGTAAAATCTACAATCGAGAATCTAAAATCTAAAATCGAATGACTGGCTTAATTTACCAATATCCTCCTCTTTTACCCGGAATTCTCATCAAACGTTACAAGCGATTTTTTGCCGAAATAGAACTAGATTCGGGAGAAATAATCACCGCGCACTGTCCGAATACTGGCCCGATGACTGGTGTTTACATTCCGGGCAATCCAGTGCTAGTATCTCCCAGCGACAATCCTAAACGCAAGTTAGCTTATACTTGGGAATTAATTAAAGTTTGCGACACTGTGCCAACTTGGGTGGGAGTTAATACTGGGCTGCCAAATCGAGTAGTTAAATTAGCTTTGGAATTGAAATTGTTTCCAGAGTTGGGCAATTACAGTTTAATTCAACCGGAGGTTGTTTACGGCACTGATAAAAAAAGTAGAGTGGATTTTTGGCTAACTGGTGAGGAAAAACCGATTTTTCTGGAAGTGAAAAATACAACTTGGGTAAAAGAGGAGTTGGCTCTATTTCCCGATACAGTGACAGAGAGGGGACAGAAACATTTGAGAGAATTGATAGAAGTGGTGCGGCAGGGTTCGAGGGCTGTAATGCTGTATTTTATTAATCGCGGGGATTGTACTGATTTTGCTCCGGGGGATAGTGCCGATCGCATTTACGGAGAATTGTTCAGACAGGCGATCGGTGAAGGTGTAGAGATTTTGCCCTGTCGCTTTGATGTGACACCGGAAGGGATTCGCTATTTGGGGTTAGCAAAACTAGATCTACTAACCCTAAATGATTAGTTTAAATTGCCTGCATTTCTCGATCGATCTCAACACTAGCCACGCCCGGTACGCTCTTTAGTTCTTCTAGCTTCGACTCAGCAACTTCTCCAGTAACGATACCAATCACAGGCAGCACCTCATCCACTTTCATTCCCGCCGATTCTAAGGCAGTGACAACCGATTGAATTACCGATATGTTTTGGTCGTCAACAGCCACTATGATGCGCTGTACTTGTTCGTCAGACATATTTAGCATCCTTTGGAGTACATCCATTGCGCTATTGTAAATTGTCTTCTGTTAGATCCCCGCAGGCTTAAAGTGCTGCAGGGACTTGGGTATTCTGCATTACGGAGCTTGTACTAAACCGCTTCCAACACGAGTATTTGGCAACGGTAGCGCCATAGCATAGGCAGTCAGCAATTGCCAAAGTTCAGCACCTCGTTTACCAGTCGATTCGGCATACAAGGCCGCGAGCCCAGCCACGTGCGGTGTAGCCATGCTAGTGCCATTGTAAGCAGCATAACGCCCTTTATTCATAGGCACTGATGAGTATACTTTCACTCCTGGAGCGGCGATATCGACTTTAGTTCCTTGAATGAGGTCAGAGGTAGCCGAGAAGTCAGGCACTTGGACGCAGTTATCAACGGCTGCAACAGCCATAATCGAGGGACTATTCGCTGGTTGTCCAACGGTTTTGGTTGGTCCGTGGTTGCCGGCGGCCGCCACGATCAGACACCCATTTTGCAGTGCCCGACGACCGACAGTTTCGTAGGCCGTAGAGGGCTTTGGATTGGTGTTTCCTAATGACATCGAGATCACTTGACACCCATTGGCGATCGCCCATTCCATCCCAGCCAGAATCCAGCCACTAGCGCCACTACCGGCATTACTCAACACTTTACCGACATAAATGGTCGATTCGTAAGCGATCCCGTACCTGCGGCCGTTAAGATCCTTGAACCCGCAGGCTGTCCCGATGCAGTGCGTGCCATGACTGTTGCCATCTTGTACGTCCTCCCCTGGTACGAAGGACTGCGATACAATCGATCGACCTGCGAAGTCGGGATGTTGGAGATCCAGCCCCGTATCCAGCACAGCAACTTTCATTCCACTACCAGTCAACAGAGAGTCGATCGCCTTCGTTGCCTTCAAACCCCAAGTAGAGTCGCTATCATCGGAAAAACATTCTTGTTTCTCGATTTCTGCTGCTTCTGTAGTAGTGGCTTTGTCGTACAGGTTATTCACCGCATCGCGATAACCCCGCAAATAGTCTGCCGACAACCCATCACCAATGGCGTAGAAAGTGCGCTCCGGTTCGATCGCCAGAATAGCCGAATCCTCTCCCGCAGAGGTCATGATGCTGCTGAAACCCCCTTCGTCTAACGAAACGACGGCCACGCCGAGAGTGGGAAACACCGCTCCCCCTGCTGCTTCAATTTGGCTCAAGTCTAGAGCAGAGTCCGGGAAATCGGCAGCATTTGCCAGTCCTCTGATGCCAGTTTGGTCGTTCAGAAGATCTAACCCTTCTATCACCGCATCATCGCGGAAAGTAATAATGTAACGCCCTGTTGTTTCATCAGCTTGGGCAGTTTCTGGGATGGGAAAACTAGGTTGTTCAGACATAAATACCTCTTATTGAGTGTTATTAGAAATCCATGACAGTTTTTCTGACCTGAATTTCTACTTCTTTTGCTACTGACTCGACTTATTTATGACTTACGCAAAAGAGCAATTTTTACATTGTTTGTCGTCGGGTAAGGTGCGGTGTGCTGCGCCCTACAGATACACTTTGTGCGTAAGTCCTGTGCTGTTTACTCGGCTAATTTGCTAATTTGATGGTAAAGTTCGTCATCTAACCGTCCTTCTCCTGTCTGGATTAGCCATTTTTCTAAAGTACGGTTTTTATCGGTAAATTCTTGGGATTTACCATTGCTTCTAGCCACGATAAATCCATTAGAAATCACAATTTCCCGATAGCCCTCTACCTCTTCACCACTTTCTCGGACAATCAAACCACGATACCCCAATCCTTCATTAACAGCTCCTTCTCCTTGATGTGTAGACAATGATTGAAGTCGTTGTGTAAACTGCTGAGATTCTTGCACTGTCAATTCCCAATGTGGGTTTGGTCTGCCACTAAACATATCCACTTCTACTTGCATCTTTTTGTCTCCTAAAGCTGTGACCGAACACCCAAGCAAAGTCACCAAAAACATTAAAAAACCCAAGCCAATTATCCTTTCTAGATATGTTGTGAATGAATAAGCCCGTTGCATGGTCTTCTTCTCCAGTGTGGGGAACCCACATTCCGCAGTGCTATATAGCAATCCTAAATCATTTGTAAATTTCTTACTCCCTCCTCTTGGTAAAGGGAGGGTTGGGGTGGGGTAAAAAATTTATCACTCCTGCAAGGATTGCTATAGATTCTATTTAATCTTTTGGCTCTTACAAGTGTAAAAATAGCCACAAAATATGGTGTAAGGCCCACGGTTACAGGTAGCTGGGTTAGTGATGACTACGCCACTGTTATCTGTATTCCGAGCCGCTGTCGAACCCGGTTTGTGACCCCAAAATCCTTCTCGCATTTTGCGATACCAGTGGAAATCAACAAAGCCCGGACCAGGGGCAATAACCAGTGCTACTAAATAGCGAGGGGCTTGTGAGGCGGGGAAACAATCGTAGCGTTTGTGCAATCCATCACACAGGGAAGCTTTGGTAACTTCTACGCAATTAATTGCGGTGTACTGATGTCCGCATCCTTTTCCTGGTTGGGCAAAAGTATCTGTCCGCTTGTTGCTCGCATAGTTATAGCAGTTGTTGTTCTGCCGGATTACGGGGTTGTTGTTCCAGAAGCCGGGGTTATAGGGCGAAGTATCATAAAAGCAGGTAGCAGCCACTTCACTTGAGGTGTCTACCGCCATGTTTGGTAAGTCTTCAACATCAGATACTGAAAGTCTGCTGCTGGTTTCCAGTTGTTGTCGCAGAAAATTCTGCAACATTTCATCTAAAGGTAGTTCTTCTCCGAAAGCCGATGCTTCTGGAGATGATTCTGCACTGCTCATTAAGCCGATCAAACGCTCAGCAATCTCGTTTGCTTTATCGCTAGCGGCACTCGCACCTGCAGCCATATACATACTAGCGGGTAGTTCAAAGTCTTGGGCAAGCTCGTCAGATAGGGGTTCAATGGTGAAACCGCGAAACCCTAATCCAGCATCAGCAGAAGCTGCTTCGGCTACAATGCTACGATTGTTAGCAATCTCTTTGAGTGTAGTTCGAGCTTCTTCCTCGTCTGTAATAATCCACTCGGGAGCGGGTCTTCCAGAAAATATATCGGCAGTAATCCGTAACATACTTAACCTCTTTCTTGAGTAGTTTTCAGCAAACAAACTCCACCTTAAAGTTGTTCAATAGCTAGAGAAGACAACCTTGGTCATGAGAGTTATTTAAGCTGAGTTTCAAAACTGCATAACAGCTTTTGATCTAATAGTCCTCAAAATAAACTTGAAGAGCAATACGACGATACGCGTATAGGATTATGAAGATATTGCAACAAAACTCCATTTGAATAACCGCAACTTTTATCAAGAGATGTTGCTCCTTTTCTGTTATAGCAAGTAAAAAAAATCCCATAAATGGGAGCCCGTGCAATAATATTGAGTAAATTCGAGTTAACAGTCGATTAATTCCGCTCCTATGTAGATTAAGTTGTCAAGTTAAATTTAGAATAAAAATTTAACTTGACAACTCCACTCAGATTTATGCTGTCAAATTCAGCGTGAAATTGTCGTAACTGTTAATATCAAGCAACCGGAAGCCTACATTAGTTGCTTGAGTGCTGCTTGTCCACTCACACCAGTCAAAGGCTTGTGGAGGGACAGGCCTCACGTAAGGCCCTGACCAATTTGCTCCGTTATCAGCCTCAGCATAGTAGCAGTAGTAGCGATTCAGACTACGCAAACTACCCCCATATACCACTTTGCATTCGCCAGGATTGAGCCGCCACCAACCTTTTTTTGCCCAATTTCCACCATCTGGACAGTTGGGGCGATAGTACATAATAGCTACCCAAACACCAGATGTATATTTGTTGCAAATTGTGAGCATATTCCACCTCGTACAATGAGTAATTGCCAATGAATACGGTTCTATGTCCCTGTGTTGGAACGGGTACATTCAGGTAAAACTTCTTTGTTTTCAACAGAGAACATTGATGATGCACGTAGTGTGTGAAGGAATGTTTGATTTTCGATGCCCGGTTTAGCATCAGATTGACCTTCGCGAGCTACCGAATCTTGTTTTATTGCACTGACATCCACAAAATCGACTGTTGCATCTTCTTGGCTTTTTTGAGGTAAAACTTCTTTGTTTTCCACAGAGAACATTGATGATCCGCGTAGAGTGTGAAGCAAGGTTTCATTTTCGATGCCTGGTTTAGCATCAGATTGACCTTCGCGAGCTGCCGAATCCTGTTTCTGAACACCGAAATCGACAAAATCGACCGTTGCATCTACATTATTGGTTTCCATTTTTACCTCCGTAGTGGATTTTTGTTTAGCACAGTTTACAGACTCCATATAGCGTTTAATCTCATATTCCTCAAAATAGAGTTTGAGAGCAATACGACGATCCGCGTATAGGATTATGAAGATATTGCAACAAATTATGCTTTGAACAATTCCAACTTTTACCGAGCAATCATCACAGCAGTCGTTCGGCTTTGTAGGCTTAGTTTTCTGTAAAAATGCTTGATATGTTTGCGAAGCAAAATTAGTTTTTAAATTATTAGATAAAAATTTCAACTTTACAGTTGACTGTGATTTTTTTAGGAGGGCTGTTTACACCCCAGCCTAAAAAGATTCCGCTCTGAAAGCTGGTTTTAAACCCCTAAATTTTGCTCGACAAGTGATTTACGGTTGGGTGGGGGCGAGTTTTTTATATTGTCAATTATTTGCAGGTATTGTTGGTGAACCCGCCCTACAAAAATTATGTCTATTTAGCAATGCCCCATGACTGACTTGATTGACAAATATCCTCCTCTTTTACCCGGAATTCTCATCAAGCGGTACAAGATTTTATTAATCGCGCAGATTGTACTGATTTTGCTCCGGGGATAGTGCCGATCGCATTTACGGAGAGTTGTTCAGACAGGCGATCGATGCAGGTGTAGAGATCGTGCCCTGTCGCTTTGAGGTGACACCGGAAGGCATTCGCTATTTGGAGTTAGCAAAACTGGATATTTGAGATTTGGTGCGCTTCATGGGGGCAAACTCAGTCAAACGGGTCCAGCCGACTAAATGCTACTCACCTCCCGACTAGCTGCGGCTTAGCCCCAGATGCGTAAGCAATGAAACTGTCAGAAGTGTTGCTATTCGGAGACTTGAACAGTGGCTTGAAATTCCTCAATGGTTGATTCCTCACCAACCCACTCACGCAAGTTTTTTAGTTGTAATTTTACTCGACCGGGATTGTTTGCTTGAAAGGTGAACACGCGCTGCCCGCCACCACCCATCCCAAGATTACTACCCAGATTCATGTCGTCACTTTTTAATTGTAAAACTTCTGTATCTAAGGCGGACAGAGACCAGCGGTAGCCTGTTGTTGAATTTTCGTCTAAACGAAGTGTGAGCGTCTGTCCGCGCTTGAGGTTTAAAACTGTGCCACTATCGGCTTGAGATAAAGTTAATTCAGACATAGATTGTGAGGTAGGAGGTGATGAAGGTGGCTGTATATATTGCTGTTTCGGGTGTGCGGTCGGCCGTGGAGGAAATGTTGTGCGAGTCCGTGAAGCAATGTTAGGGGAAAAGGGAGTAAAAGATACTAAATAGGTCGAAATGATTAGGTATAAAAACATAATTTATGTACAAAAGAAACAGCCATGCCAAGTTTAGTCGCGCTAGAATCGCAATTTGCTGGTGGGCGGTTGACGGTTGGATGGTAAACCTTAAAATTCAACCATCAACCGCCAACATACTCAATGCAAAATCTTTGAGTGCAGCCCGGCATAAACTTGGAGAGTCGGCGACAATCAAGCTTTACCAAACGTAAAGGGTGGATACTTTGTTGTCGGCTTCTTCATAGTATTGGACGGGTTTAGCTAAAACTTTAGCATGGGCTGCGATGACGTTGAAGGCAACGATCGCAGAGTCAGAATTATCGGCAAATTTCCGCCAACCAATCTGATCCACATACATATAAGCGTTACGAGTTGAGCTGTTTGTCCACAGTCCCAGTACCTTTTTATCAGTTTGCCAAGCTGTGTTGCCTTGACTAATAGCATTTTGAGCGGGGGGATCGAAGGTGGGACGCTCTTCTTGACTTGCGGTTTGCTTCGCAGCTTGAACGGGAGGTTCTTGGGTGGGGTAGGCTTCCATTTTTATCTCCTTAGTATTGGGGTTGAAGGGTTGTGCGATCGCCTGACAAGGCAGACAAACTTCATCAGGTGAACCGGCTGGATTGCTGGAATAAGTCATGGTCGTTCCTTAATCTCTAGAAGCGAATCGTTAATTGTTGGACTTGGGATTTTGGACGATCGTCTCAAGTCCGCTGTTTTTTACCAGGCGTAAATTTCTTTGATGATCGCGTTTTCTTGATAGAGGCTGACTGGACGATCGGCCGCTTTAGACGCAGCAAGCTGAATCAACATATCGAGGTTTGTTTCATCGCTAGCATCAGAGAGTTTTCTCCAGCCGATGCCTTCGCTGACATAGACATAAGCATTGCGATCGGCATTATTTGTCCAGAGTCCGAGAATTTTCACATTTGACAACCAGCCGGTTTCAACGATGCCATCCACCGCGAACATACTGGAGTCAATCCCGCACTGCCCGTAAGCGATGCGGAAAAAGCCATTCTCACCAAAGTTCTGTCCCCAGCTATTTTTGGCAATCCAATAGCCTTCGGTGTCGTTGTAACCCACGATCGAGACACAGTGACCACCCTCAACCTTGCCGCTAACCTGGCGATAAATGCCACTTTTGTAAGCGAAGAAATCTGTGTAGACAGTGAAGCAAGCTACCAACGCGCCGCGAGAGGAAAGCCATTCCTTCATATCTGCGATCGATTTAATCTCATGCCACCCGCTAATTTTAACGGCGCTACTTTGCCAGTTACTGGCAAGGTTGCTGCAATTTTGATCGGCTGCGGTGTAAGGGTAAGAAGCTTCGATGGCGAGTCCTGTTTTCGCTGAATCCATTGAGGGTGGCACCCACCAACCGTTCCCGCAGTTACGTCCTAGGGCGCGGGCATAGCAGTAGAACAAGTGAGCTTCGGATAAATCGATCGCCAGCGCCGGATTGTTGCGAATGCGGCGAATGGTGGTTTCGATCGTTGCCACAGTGCCAAACGCAACACAAGAACCGCAAGAACCTTGATCTTTGACTGCTGTCACAAATCCACCTGTCCGCATATCGAAGCTGGCGGGATAGCCTGCTGTCTCGCCTTTAATCTGTGCCGACTTAAAGACTTCCTGATTGATCTTGGCGATTTGCTCTTGTTCTTCAAAGGACGGTTCGTTAGGCCCAGGCGTATAACCGAGCCGCAGTTGCTTTTCGGCATCTGAAAGCTGAGTCATGCTCGTTTCGCCAGCTTGCCAGGAGGCACCGGCTAGCTCGATTGCTGCTTGCAATTTAATGGAATCCATGTCATCTCCTTAAAACATAAAGTAGGTTTGACTCAAACTAAAATCGCTCGTGAGTTTGCGTATTTTTTGCTCTTTTTTTGAGCTGCGATCGAACGCTGGATAACAGCGTTTGATCTAATAGTCTTCCAAATAAACTTGGGGAACAATACGACGATCCGCGTATAGAATTATGAAGATATTGCAACAAAGTCTGCTTTGAATAACCCCAACTTTTCCAGAGCAACCATCACAGCAGCCGTCCGGGTTTGTACGCTTAGTTTCCCGTAAAGATGTTCCAGATGTTTTCGCACTGTTCCTTCACTGCAACCGATCGCTTTAGCTATTCCTGCATTACTTTTATCTTTGGCAATCCAGAATAAAACCTCCGCCTCGCGTTTGGTGAGTCCTAGCAATTCCAGAGCAGAAATAGAGAAAGATTGCAGTTCTTCTTCCTCCAATAGCAAGACATATTGCTCTTTGATGGGATCGGGAATCAGCCGGACTATCAACTGTTTTCCTGCTTGTTGAATGTGCAAGGGCAAACAGCGAGAGGGAACATTGTGGTTGAATGCGATTCGCGCAATCTGCTCCTGGAACCAATGTTGTAAGGATTCTGGCAATGAGTAGGGAATGTGGTATAAAAAATAGTGGCTTAAAAGTTCTTCTGCCCGTTGAGTCATGAATTGCACTTCGCCTGCAATCTCCACAACTATCGCCCCTACGCGATCCAAAATTTGCTTGACTAATCCCTTAATGAAATTATCTGGCTGCTTGTCTGTCCGATCGCTCTCGACTTTGATAATACAATCTTGGTAGAAAATTTCGTAACTTTCGGCCTCAGCTTTTGGTGCTTGGAGTCGATCAAAATCTTGAGATGTCAAAATAACTGCGCGCTGACGCCTGTGTTTCTGTGAATTCATGGGAAATATCTCCATTGGCATATACGGTGAACATGGCGAAAGTAGATACCCTTGCGGTGCGGGTATCTCGCTCATTTCACTGTTGTTGAGGTCTACAACTGTAGAAATGCACTCTGAGATTTTTTGAGAGTCCCTGATTTAAGTTGCTTTTCTTAAGTAATTACTAACTAATAACAGTCACTAGCGATTAGTTACAAGTCACATAATCGAGTGACTTGCATAATTTTATTTTGTGTGTTAAGGTCTGTATGTTTTATTGTAAAGATAAAAAAATAACTCAAAAAAAAGTGTCAAGGCATAAATAACTTGCCATAAGAACGTCGCGGCGAATTAGATAATCAAATATACTAATGGGTGATGTAAAGTTCGTCAAACATCGGCGAACATCCTGGCTTTTCTGAGAATAAATGTAAGTACGGTTTCTTGTCGAGAAATAATGTCGGCTGTAACTTCCCTTCCTGCTTGAATATGATACTGACAGCACTGTTCGTTAGCCGACGATAAGCTAATTGCCCGATCGCGCTTGACTAAATAAGTTTTTTGGGCCATAACAGTCACTTCATAGTAAGGCGCACTGTTATTTTCACCAGCAATGGCATCGGGTGCGATCGCGCTAACTTTCGCTTCTAGTACGCCGTAGTCGGGATAGGGATAGGCAGAAATCTCCAGGATAGATGTTTGACCGATCGCAATTTTACCAATATCGGGAGCGGCGACGCGAGCTTTGACGACAATCGCAGCATTAGCGGGAGCAATTTGAGCAATTGCCGCACCCAGGGTAAACGCATCTAAATTAAGTTGAAAAAAATCATATTTGTGCATGAGCTAGTCTCTGAGAAAACCATTCTTAAAACTCTTAAATCTGATGCAATTAACGCAGTTAAAATCGAGCTTTAAGAACTTCTAAATTCTCAAAACTGAATCAATTTAGATGGGGAATCAGTTTTAGTTTTCGAGCGTTAGCTGGCAGAGTCTAAAATTTTAACTAAATAATTATTATCCATTCCCGCCCGATACCGCTTCATTTTTAAACTTCCTTTAAATCCTTTTTCCTGTTTCAGTAAATTGACAGCTAAACGCCGTATAAGAGCAAAATTTTCAGGAGAATGATCTTTACGAATGCGACTCTTGTCTGAGCGAAAAAGTAACATCCAATGTCCAATGTAAGCTATTTTCAATACCCCAATGACTGCGAATTGCTTGAGAAATCTTCTCGGCATTACTGGCTAAACTACTTAAATAAAACCGAACTTCTGTGGTAGTTTTATTCCACAAACGTCTTTCACTTACGACCATCACAACCGTTTTTAATCCAGCCCATAATGATTGATTATGAAGAGGTAGCAACTCCCAGACTGCCACCGTCCAAATTTGTCTTTTTTCAACTCGATGATGCCCCGCTTCTATTTGTTGATAATAGCTATGCTCTCTGCCAGAAAACTCTTCTTTGCGAGCTAATTCAAACCAGTTTTTTACGTCTTTATGAAGAAGTTTTTGATTTTCTTTTAGCCCTAAAAGATAATCTCCTTTCTTCTTAATTATGAGCGCTGATATTTCTTTCTGACATCCCATAGCATCGATGGTTATTACGCTTTTTTCAATTTCTAGCAGCTCTAACAAAGCCGGAATCGCTGTCACTTCGTTGGATTTTTTATTGACTTTTTTTTGCCCTAAAACTAATTGATGGGACGCCGACCATGCGCTGACTATATGTAACGGTTTTTGGCTCTGATTCCGGTCATAAGATTGTTTCATTGTTTTGCCATCGATGGCTATGACTTCTAGCTCCAATTTTTGGGTAATTGAATTTACCCAACTCAAAAAACACTCTTGAAACTGCTTCGGTTCAATTCGAGCAAATACTCGACTAAATGTATCATGAGAAGGAATTCCATTCGGCAGTTCTAGAAAACCTTTTAGCCATTCATATTTAGCTTTTCCATAGAGTTCTATTGCTCCCCATCCATCCGCACCGCTGATGATAGCTAGAATCGCAATCGCTACAATATCTATTAATAAATGCTCTTTACTTCTTTCTATTCTTGGATCGGTCAAGGTCTCAAAATGGTTTAAAAAACTAACGTTCAATAAGTCTGTCGGATTCGATACACCTATTGTTTTTTGTTGGGAAGTTAAAGTCGAAGTAAACCCTTTCGCCATCGATCGCACCTATGAATTACGCACTTGATTTAGCTAAATACTTAATCTTATCATGTTTTAGGTTGAAATTAAGATGCGTTTACCCTGTTATAACACCCGATCGCGATCGGCAATTGGGTCTGGTAAAACAATCATTTAACCAACAGCGATCGCCTCTTAATTTTGACGACCAACAATCCCAATCCTGCAACAATCATAGCAGCAATATTGCTAGGTTCAGGCACTGCTTCGGCAATACTGAGCGAATTGATCCCCAAAGCGCGAGATCCCTCAGAACTGCTATAGACGATCCGCGAAATGTTAGCAACATCACTGCGAACTCCGAGAAACGGCGCTGAATTATCTAGTGCTAATGAGGAGGTTCCTGGTGTTGAGAAACTACCTAACAAATTATTATTACTGTCAAATGCCGAGATCAATGCAGTGAATAAAAATGTATCATCTACCGCTATTTGCGTCCCGGCGGCCGCCACGGGGCGATCGAAGGTAATCGTTAGCGGGCCGGGGTTCCCTACTGCTGGCTGCGGGCCTGGTCTTAAACCAGTCAACAAAATGAAATCGCCGCTGGCAAAGTTGGTGGGAATGCCTGGTGAAGGGAAGGTTTGAAAAAGTAAAGGAGGCGTCACTCCTGGGGCTGCTGCGGGGGGAATGCTGACATTAACTCCCAGTCCTTGTTCCGAGGTGACTGAGAAGGAATTGGGCAATACTTTAAAGGGCGGCTGGACTGGCCCTAAAATCGACCAATCAACGCGATCGCTCCCTCCCAAGGCCGCGCGATTGCTCGCGAATGTCAGATTAGCAGCTTCAACTGGCGGTGCTAACAGAATTAAAAGAGTGCCCATCGCAGTTCCCGCAGCAGATAGTTTTAGCGATCGCATTTTTTTTGCTGTGGGTACAAATTCCGGCAGGCGATCGCTGTGTAATAGCTGCACTTTGAAGTGTTGAAGTTTGTCACAAATCATAATAATTCCTCCCTGCAACTTTTCCACAAAATCTTACAAAAATTTGGTACTGCCAAAACTGAATGTTTAAATTAGGTTGCGTCCAATATAGTTTATATCCTGATAATGAACTCTGATTATTTAACAAGACATAACATTACGCATACTTTCGTAAGGTGGTGATTTTCCGCCCTACAATTGGTATTCGATGCAATTGAAAACTGCTATCAAACTGGACGGTTCCCTAAAGTTGGAAGTACATCCGAGACATTTTCCTGTCTCAGTATCCTCGGTAACAGGGAATGTTTCGCTTACAATTACACTATGTAGCATCTAACAAAAAAGAGCGATCGCACTATGGGAATGACTCTGACCGAAAAAATATTAGCCAAAGCATCAGGCCGCACTAAAGTAGAGCCCGGAGAAAATATCTGGGTAGAAACAGATGTGTTGATGACCCACGATGTCTGCGGGCCCGGCACCATCGGCGTTTTCAAACGCGAATTCGGCGAGAATGCTAAAGTCTGGAACCCAGACAAAATCGTCCTCATTCCCGACCACTACATTTTCACCAACGACGAACGCGCTAACCGCAACGTCGATATTCTCCGCGATTTTGCCCAAGAACAAGGGATAAAATACTTTTACGACATCACGGATCGATCGGACTTCAAAGCAAATCCCGACTACAAAGGAGTTTGCCACATCGCGCTAGCACAAGAAGGCCACACCCGGCCCGGCGAAGTGCTCTTCGGCACCGATTCCCACACCTGCAATGCCGGCGCTTTCGGACAATTTGCCACGGGTATCGGCAATACAGACGCGGCTTTTATCATGGGAACCGGCAAACTGTTAATCAAAGTTCCCGCAACCATGCGCTTTGTGTTCAACGGTGAACTGCCGGATTATTTGTTAGCAAAAGACCTAATTTTGCAGATTATTGGTGATATTAGCGTTGCCGGTGCTAACTACCGGACAATGGAATTTGCCGGCGATACAGTTGAGCGTTTGACGATGGAAGAACGGATGACCCTGTGCAATATGGTGATTGAAGCAGGCGGTAAAAACGGCACGGTTGCGCCCGACAAAACTACGTTTGATTACGTTACTTCGCGGACTGATAAACCCTTCGATTCATTTTACAGCGATGGGGATGCTAAATTTTATAGCGATCGCACCTACGATGTCAGCAAATTAGAACCAGTTGTCGCCAAACCGCACTCTCCCGACAACCGCGACTTAGCCCGCAACTGCCGCGATGTCAAGATCGATCGAGTTTACATCGGTTCCTGCACCGGTGGCAAAACCTCCGACTTCCTGAATGCCGCCCGCATTTTGAAAGGAAACCAAGTCAAAGTTCCAACTTATTTAGTACCAGCAACTCAGAAAGTTTACGAAGATTTGTTTGTCACAAAATACGAGGGTCAAACGCTTTCGGAAATCTTCTTAGCAGCCGGCTGCATCGAACCCGCAGCGCCTTCTTGCGCCGCTTGTTTGGGTGGCCCGAAAGATACTTTCGGGCGGATGAACGAACCCGAAATTTGCGTGTCTACAACTAACCGCAATTTCCCCGGCCGCATGGGGAATAAAGAAGCGCAAGTTTATCTAGCTTCGCCTTACACGGCGGCGGCTTCTGCCCTGACTGGGTATGTCACCGATCCGCGCGAATTCCTGTGTTAGATAGTTGCTTTTAGCATTCTTTAAGGTTGACACAATGGCTGAAGAGTTCCCTATTATTGTAGTTCCAGAAGCAGCCTATGAGCTATCTGAAACCGAGACTATGGGAACTAAGTACAAGTTCTGGTTTGACTGTCCAAATTTAGGGCGTTACTTGTACAAACAGTCTCGACAAAATACAGGTGAAGATTGGGCGGAAAAAATTGCAGCCGAGTTCTGCAAACTCCTCGGACTGCCCCATGCTCAATATGAACTGGCAACTTGGAGAAGTCAACGCGGAACTGTCTCACCATCATTTTTGCCCGATGGTGGCAGTTTCATTCCTGGGAATCAAGTTTTGTCTGCGAACGCACCGCACAGAGTTAATATTGTGTTGAATGCGATCGCAGACAATTCTGTTAATTTGCCCCTCGATTGGGTTCCGCCAGTCGGGAGAGAAACAGCAGTAGAAACTTTTGTCGGATATTTGCTATTAGATGCCTGGATTGGCAATACAGACCGTCACTCAGAGCATTGGGGTGTATTAGATAAACCGGAAAGTTATCCTACTTTAAATATCGCCAGATATCTAGCACCAACTCACGACCATGCCTCTAGTTTGGGAGTGCGGATATCTGATGAATAACGCTAAAATAGACTGATTACAAAAGATACTAGCTATTCTGTCCAAGCTTATGCTAAAAGATGCTCTTCTCAGTTGTATGCTAGCGATAATAGACCAAAACCTCTCAAGACTTTTGAGGCATTCCGCTCCGCAGCGCTAGACTATCCCGAAGCAGCCGAAATTTGGCTTAATTGCGTTGAGAAGATTTCAGCTAATGATACGCTCGCCATTTTTAAGCGGATACCGCGCGATCGAATTTCACAAATTACCATTGACTTTTCTCAACAAATACTTGAATTTAACAGAGAAAGGCTACTTGAATTCACTGGACATTTGCTTTGAAAACACTATTTTTGGCTTGGGAAGATTCAGGCAGCAGTTCTTGGTTTCCGATTGGCAGATTAACATTTAACGGTAAAGAATACCAGTTCAATTATACAAATGGTGTTCTAGAAGCTAAACTTAAGTGCTGGTTTGAAGCCTTGCCATCTTTCCCTGATTTCAATAAGGTTTATACTTCACAGAAACTGTTTCCCTTGTTTTCCAATCGAGTGATGCCGCGATCGCGTCCTGACTACCCTGAATTTGTAAAGTGGTTGAATATCCCTAAAAACGAAGATGACCCAATTGCTTTATTGGCCCGCAGCGGAGGGAAACGGGTAACTGATAAATTTGAGGTATTTCCCTGTCCCGAACCCGATGAAAATGGACGTTACCGCATCCATTTTTTTGCACATGGACTGCGACACCTTCCCAAGTGGGCAATTGAACGGATTAATCGGCTTCAAGTGGGCGAACTTTTGTATTTAGCCCACGAATTTCAAAATCCGCACGATTCCTCTGCTTTGCTTCTGTGTACGAAAGATCGCGGGATTGTAGGCTATTGTCCGCGCTATCTTTTGGAGGATATTTTTGAAATTATCTCGCAGGATCGAGAATTGGTGCGCGTAGAAGTCGATCGCCTCAATCAACCTCCAACGCCGCTACAGTTCCGCTTGCTGTGCAAGATGACTGCCGATTGGCGAGACTTTCGCCCTTTCCAAGGCCCGATGTACCAGCCGGTTAGCAGTGATGTTTTAGCTGCGAGTGCGATCGGATAATCAGCAATAATAAGTAAAATTACGATCGCATAATTAGGGAAGAAGTCAAGTTAATTATTGTGAATTGAATACAGATGATTGCATAATTTATACAAATAATTAGCTCAACGTTGACATTTTTTCCATAATCAAGTATGTTTGAGCTAATTTATCGACTCCCAATTCCGCAGTCTCAGTTTAAGCACATAAAATTTATGAAAGTTAGAGCTGCACATTGCTAATGCTATCCATTAGTATTGTTGTTCTGCGGAAAACCAATTAGAGTTATATTTTTTATAATTACAATTGGTCGGGGTGCGAAATTGACCGAACATAAACTTCCGATAATTGTGAGTATGAACAAAAAAATAAAGATTGGGGTTGCTGAAGCTTTTGGTACTTTTGTGTTGGTATTAGGTGGATGTGGCAGTGCGGTTTTAGCTGGAGACAAAATAGGCTTTTTGGGAGTTTCGATCGCCTTTGGTCTGTCTCTCTTAATCATGGTTTATACGATCGGCCCTATCTCTGGATGCCACATTAATCCGGCGGTAAGCATCGGTTTAGTAGTTGCCAAACTGATCGATGCTGTTTTGCTTCCTTATTATATAGGAGGTCAGATTGTAGGGGGAATTTTAGGCGGTCTTGTTTTGTACATGATAGCATCAGGAAAACCGGGTTTTGATGCGGCGGCTTCGGGATTTGCTTCTAACGGTTTTGCAGAACATTCTCCCACTGGTTACGGACTTTTGGCAGCAGCTTTGACGGAAATTGTACTGACTGCTTTTCTGTTATTTACAATCATGGGTACTACCCATCCCAATTATCCCGTCGGTTTGGGCGGAATTCCCATCGGCTTGATGCTGGTGTTGATTCACTTAATCGGAATTCCCGTAACCAATACTTCAGTTAACCCAGCTAGAAGTATCGGTGTCGCACTGTTTCAAGGCGGATGGGCAATCCAACAGTTGTGGGCGTTTATTGTATTCCCAGTGATTGGTGGAATTATCGGCGTTTTGGCTTATAATTTCATTAAACCCACTATGGAAGAAATTTGATCTAGAATCAAAAATAAACCGGGTTTATTGAATTTTTTAGGGTGGTAGAATTCATCCGGCAACTTAAGAAACCCGGTTTCTCGATCGCACAACTCGATAAAATTGCAAGTATTCGGTAAATAGGTGCCATGATTACGATCGTGATGGGAGTCTCCGGTTCAGGCAAAACTACAGTTGGCAAATTGCTGGCGCAATCTCTCAATTGTGATTTCAGTGATGCCGACGATTTTCACCCATCAGCTAATATCGAGAAAATGAGTTGCGGCATTCCTTTAGAAGATGCGGATCGCCTTCCTTGGCTATTAGAATTGCAAGCTGCAATAGACTGGTGGCTTTGGGAAGATAGAAATGTGGTTTTGGCTTGTTCTGCTTTAAAAGCATCTTACCGCGAAATGCTCTGCCGCGACCAACAGCGGATGAAAATAGTTTATCTGAAATGTTCTTTTGAGGTATTGGCAGCCCGGTTAACAAGTCGCGAAAATCACTACATGAAAACAGACTTGTTGTTAAGTCAGTTAGACACTCTCGAAGAACCAGAAGATGCAATTATCATAGATGCTTCGCAACCGCTAGAGGTAATCTTGCGCCAAATTAGAAGTCATCTCGTGTGCGGTTAATGCCCCACAATAAAACCTCTAATACCAAATCTAGCTTAACTTAAATACCGATTTATTTATCAGTTTCTCTCAGCTAGGACGAGAGTTTGTATAGTACCGATTTCAATCGCCTAGTCCGATCGAGGTTTTTTAAGGCGGATTTAGTTTAGTATAAGAGTTATTTTTTTCGGATTAACCGGGTTTCTGAAGCACATTTAGCGCCCTCTCCGTTTCCCGGCTGATAAGTTCGGGATGCTAATTTTTGTACAAATACAAGAAAGCTTCTACTTCAGCGGCGGTTGGTTGAGATCTAATTGCCCCGGGTTTCATCGCTGTCATCGCACCTACCGCGCTGGCATAAGTTACAATTTTCTGGGCTATTTTTGGGTCGGCTAAGTTCTTGATTCCATGCTTGCACAATTGTCGTACAAAACCAGCCAGAAATGCGTCGCCGGCACCTGTTGTATCCTCAACATCTACTGTAAAGGCGGGGATTTTTCCTTCATTTTCCGAGATACAATAGGCGCAACCTTTCTCGCCCGCAGTCACCAAAACGCCTTCTACAGAATCGAGGCGGTAGGTAATAGCTCCTGCGTCGGTAGTTGCAAACAACCATTCAGCTTCTTCCTCAGATAACTTGACAAAATCAACTTTTTTTAAGATTTTTCTAATCTGCGCTTTTGCTTCGTCTGGATTTGGCCAAAACACTGGACGCCAATTGATGTCAAGTATAATTTTAACGTCGTACTGTTCTGCTAGTTCGATCGCTCTGGCGATCGCCTCTCGACTTTCAGGATAAGCTAATTCTAAAGTGCCTAACACTAAAAATTCGGCATTTTCAAACAGCACCTCGGGTAGTTTTGCAGCGATGAGACGGGTGTCGGCAAAATCCGCTGTATTGAATTCGCCAAAACCGGCAAAATTTCGATCGCCCGCTTGATTCCGCAAGACATAAACTTGCCGCGTCGGCGCACTCGGATGCCGCTGCACTCCAGTGATATCAACCCCTACTTCTTGCAATACCTGCACTAGGGAATTCCCCAATTCATCCCCACCTACAGTACCGATAAATCCCGCCGCCGTCCCCAATTTAACCAAAGCACAGGCAACATTAGCTGGAGCACCGCCGGGATATGCCGTCCAAGATTCTACCTCTTCGAGAGATACTCCTGGTTTGTCTGCTAAACAATCAAATAAAAGTTCACCCAGACACAGAACGCGAGGATAAGTCATAGGAATTTGAGATTTGAGATTTGAGATTTGAGACCAGCAGTAGACAGGTCAATAATGATTTTTAACCCATCCCAGAAAAATTGCCAGCTATTTTTTAATGGCTGCTCCTATAATATCAGACCTACTGATACTGGCAGTTACTCCCTTAAGACTGAAGTATAGTGCCGGCGTATCAGTTAGTTGTTGGGTACGCAAACATTTGCAGGTTGTGTACGGATGTCAGATAGGCGCAGGTAAAGGCAGCATCCACCACCCGAGGCACAAGCAGTGCAAGTGGCTGCGCGTCTTGCTGTGTCGGGGCGGGGTTTGCACTCCCGGCGATTCCGCAAGCGAGTTGGTGCTTCGGGCCCGAAAGAGTAGCACAACTAATTTAATTTTCTCTTCATACTCGATCCCTCATCATTTAGAATTGTAGATAGGTAAATATGCAGACATAGGAAAAATTTATGAGTGGGATTGTCTCTGGGACCCCTGTCACCCTGTCGGACAGAGAATTGCAAGTGGTAGAGTTAGTAGCGGCCGGATTGACTAATGAGAAAATTGCCGAAAAGTTAGAGATTAGCAAGCGTACAGTTGACAACCACATTAGCAATATCTTGAACAAGACGCGCGCTGACAATCGAGTTACGCTTGTACGCTGGGCGTTGCAGTGGGGAAAGGTATGTTTGGACAATATTAACTGCTGCCCTTTACCGAGGCCGATCGATAAAGAAGTATCTTAAGTAGGGATTTTGGTTGGGGACAGGCAAAGAAATGATGCAAACGGCACAAGAAAAACAACTCCGCTATCAAATTCAATGCCCTAGATTGCCGCTGACGGTGTATCGCGAAGTGGCGATCCATTTGCGTCAAGTTGATGGGGTGGAAACCGGTTTAATTCCGCAGCAGTCGCAGCGGTTTGATTACTACGACAGCCAAGTTGGGGGTTTGTGGATACAGTATCCTGAAGGGTTCGATTTGGCAGGTCGCGAGCGGGTCGATCGCATTTTGGCTTATTATGGCGATCGCTACGGAGCGTGGGAATTATTAAGTCATTAGTTATTGGGAATTGTTAGGTGTTGAGTGTTAACTGTTAACAGTTGACTGTTGACTAACAACTAATAATAACCGTGAACTAATAACTACGGATTAATGACGACGGACTAATGACTACTGACTACTGACTAACAAAATGAGTGCAATTAAAACTTTACCGGGAACGCGGGATATTTTGCCCGCTGAAATTCAATATTGGCAAAATATAGAAGAAGTCGCTAGAACCATTTTAAAAAAAGCGGCTTATCGAGAAATTCGGACGCCAATTTTTGAACAGACATCTTTATTTGAACGCGGCATCGGCGAAGCTACCGATGTTGTGGGCAAAGAAATGTACACTTTTAAGGATAAGGGCGATCGATCGACAACTTTGCGTCCAGAAGGCACCGCCGGAGTAGTCCGAGCTTTTATTCAAAACAGTTTGTACGCGGCTGGTGACGTGCAGCGTCTGTGGTATGCGGGGCCGATGTTTCGCTACGAACGCGCGCAAGAAGGAAGACAGCGGCAGTTTAATCAAATTGGCGTGGAAGTCTTGGGGAGTGCGAATCCTCGTGCGGATGTGGAGGTAATTGCGATCGCCTGTGATATCCTGCAAACTATAGGTTTAAAAAATTTGCGCCTCGATATTAATTCTGTCGGAAATAAGCAAGACCGACAAAATTACCGACAAGCTTTGATCGATTATTTTACACCGCACAAAGACGAATTAGACGCGGATTCTCAAGATCGCTTGACTCGCAATCCGCTGCGGATTTTGGACAGCAAAAATCAGCGCACTCAAGAAATTGTAGCTGGTGCGCCGAGCATTTTAGAATATTTGGGAGAGGAATCGCGATCGCACTTCGAGCAAGTGCAGCTTATGCTCACAAGTTTAGGAATTAGCTATAAGTTAAATCCTAGGTTAGTGCGCGGTTTAGATTACTATACCTACACCGCCTTTGAAATTATATCCGACGATTTGGGAGCGCAAGCAACAGTTTGCGGAGGTGGCCGCTACGACGGTTTAGTAAAGGAATTGGGCGGCCCAGATACGGCAGCAGTCGGTTGGGCAATGGGTATCGAAAGGTTGATTATCCTGCTGCAAAAGTTGCAACCTTTGCCCGCGCCTAAGTTAGATTTCTATTTGGTATCCAGGGGCGAAAAAGCAGAACAGCAATCGGTATTGTTAGCTCAAAAATTGCGAAGTGCGGGGTTTAGCATAGAGATAGATTTGAGCGGTAGTGCTTTCGGGAAACAGTTTAAAAGAGCCGACAGAAGCGGTGCGGTTGCGTGTTTAGTTTTGGGAGATGCGGAAGCTGAAAACGAGACGGTACAGTTGAAGTGGTTGGCGAGTGGTGAACAAAGTGCGATCGGGCAATCCGAACTGCTAGCCATGACAAACGAGCTACAGCAGAAAATTAACAACCCTTAGAACTCTCGCTTTTAGCCCAGTCTAGATCCCCCTAAATCCCCCTTAAGAAGGGGGACTTTGACAGCACTCTTGTTCCCCCTGATTGACAAGGGCTTTGACGGCACTTCTTGTCCCCCCCTTATTAAGGGGGGCTCTAGACTTCGATACAAACAAAAGAAACGGTCGGTTTCCTCGTTACCAGGCTCTGCCCGGTAACGCATATCCAGAGGCTCTGCCTCGTCATTAAGCCATTAAAATTAATCCCAAAAACCAAGAGATATAATTTAAACATTAAAACATTTAACCTCTGATAAACTATGTCTGTAGCAACTAAAAATCCTGAAACACAACTCACAATCACCTGGCCGCTACTACCCGAAGATTTTCAACTACCAGACGACCCCGTGGAAGACGAAAGCCAACCATTATTAGCCGCCGCTTTGCGCCAGCCGCTAACACCATTTTCTGAATTAATGCAGGATGCCTTAATTGTTTCCAACTTTGCCTTGTGTGCCGGCATAAGTTTCCCAGGTTCAAGCAGCGACGAACAGCGTATTATCTGCAAAGCGCCAGATTGGATGTACGTGAAACCCGTCAATCCAAAAAATGTCTCTCAAGTACGCCGCAGTTACACGCCACACACAGAAGGAACCATCCCCCAAATCGTGATGGAATTTCTGTCAGAAACCTATGGAGAAGAATATTCCGTTGAATTTACCTCGCGGGTGGGAAAGTGGTATTTTTACGAGCAAGTAATCAAAGTCCCCCGATACGTCATATTCCGAGCGAAAACAGCTCATTTAGAAGTTTATGCTTTAGAATTAGAGCATTACAACTTGCAAAAAGCAGATGAAAACGGACGTTATTGGATACCGGGATTAGACTTATTTTTAGGTATTTGGGAAGGAACCCACGAAGGGAGAACAGGTTGTTGGTTGAGGTGGTGGAATGCAGAAGGCGAGTTGTTGCTGTGGTCGGAAGAACGAGTAGAACAAGAACGACTCCGCGCTGAAAAATTGGCTGAAAAATTGCGTCAAGCTGGAATCGAATTAGATGATGAAGAGTGAAATATCAATTGATTAGTCGAATACCATGATGTTTTGGTATAATTAGTATCTTGTGGTGCAGGCATCCAGCCCGCCCTTGTCCTAATGCGAACTAATATGTTAATCGAACGTCTCAAGCCGATCGCCTGGAAAACCAAACCGCAACTGATATCATTGTTTTCAGGTTGTGGCGGCATGGACTTGCCCTTCCACAAAGCCGGATTTGAAGTAGTTTGGGCGATCGACTCCAATAAATACGCCTGCCAAACTTTCAGCAGAAACATTGCTGATGTCATCGTCAACGACAGCATAGAAAATATAGACATTGCACAAGTTCCCGATGCAGAAATATGTATAGGAGGGTTTCCTTGTCAAGACTTTTCCATGATTTGGAAGCGCCCCGGACTTGAAGGAACCAGAGGCAATTTATATACATACTTTCTCGATTTTGTCAACAAAAAAAAGCCCAAAGTTTTTGTAGCAGAAAATGTCAAAGGCTTATTAAGTGCCAATAATTATCAAGCAATAAAACAAATAATCTCCGACTTTGAAAGTATCGCTCCGGGCTACTTAGTTAAACCTAAACTCTACAATTTTGCTGATTACGGAGTTCCCCAATTTCGCCAAAGAGTTTTATTAGTTGGAATTCGGATGGATACAGAATTTAATTTTGTGCATCCTCAGCCCAAATACGGTCAAAATCGTGAACATCCCTATCGCACAGCAGGTGAAGCACTCAAAAATGTGGAAAAAGTGCAATATAATCAGGAACATCAGAAAATTCAGCCTCGAACCATTGAAATTTTGAGTCTAATTAACCCCGGAGGGAATTTTACTGATATTCCCAAGGATAGTCCATACTATGTAAAAGGCATGATCAGTCACGTTTATCGGCGAATTCATCCAGATAAACCCTGTGCTACAATTATTGCTGGTGGTGGTGGCGGTACTTGGGGATATCATTATCCCGAACCCCGTTCATTGACAAATCGTGAAAGAGCTAGGTTGCAAACATTTCCCGATGATTTTGTTTTTGAAGGTTCTATTACTGAAGTAAGAAGACAAATTGGCAATGCAGTTCCGCCAGATGGAATAGTTGACGTTGTTGAATCTCTGATTCCGCTATTTAAAGGGAATTATCCGAAAGTGGATTTATACAATTTAAATCAAAAACTGCAAATGATGTCAATTAAGGAACGCTTACAACACGCAGAATTAGAGGCTGCACAACAGCCATTACAATTAACATTAACTTTTTAGTGAAGTGAGGTAACTTAATGTCCCTACCTGGCATAACTCCCGCAACGCCCTATGTGGATATATCTTTATCCAGGGTTGATGCTCAGCAAAAATCCAATCTCAATGCTTTTTTCGGAAAAGGAAGAGAAAGTAAATCTACCGGGAAGGTTATCCCTAGAGATTGGTATGAAGTTGAGATTATAGTAGATACAGAAACGACAAATAATCCTGTTTATCCCCAGGGGGATTTTACCGCCTATACTGATGATGGTTCAAATTTTCCCTGTCGCACTCAAGGCGATTATTACAAAAACTTTAGATCCAAGAAAGACTTAAAAATTCTAGGTCGCTGGATCAAAGGTAAGTTAGAACAAAGTGGTGCATTGCAGAAATTTGAGCCTGTCACGAGCCAGACATTGCAAAATTACGGCAGAGACTATATCCGTCTCTATAAATTGTCCGATTCTGACTACTACTTAGAATTTTAAGAGGGAGCGATAGCTCTCGCTCTAAAAAATCCAAATACATAACGAAGAAAAGTCAATGTTCGAGTTTGACATAGGCTACTACACCGATTTTAAATGGCCGATCAACTCAGATATTCCCGATTGATTACAGCAAACACTTCGCACGGTTTGGGACAGAAAATATGACGATTTATACGAACGAGGTGGAAAGTGCAATGTAGAAGAAGCTTTTGTAGAAGTAATGACAGCCTTTGGAATGCCTAATGATCCAATATCCCATCAGCGATACGTCTATATGGCTTATGGAATAGCATTAGCAGCTAAACCGACCATTAAACATTACTTTCCTGAAGAACACAAGGCTGATATCGTTGAAGGAATTGTATCTTGTTGGCTGAAAGATGGTTGTGAAATCCCGGAAACTTGGGCAGATACCTTGTTTCCCGATATCAATGAAATCGGCAGGTATCAAGCTGCTGATGAAGCTTACAATATCTTCTACGGCTTGCTGCAAACACTCAATACGAAAATAGCTTATAATGCCATCTTAGATATTCTGTATGATGGGATTACTGGGGATGCTATTTCTGGTTTTGCTGGGGCCAAACGAGATAGGTTTAATTGGTGGTTGATCGAGGTGATTCCTGCTGCCTATGGTTTAAAGTTGCCATCTACTTTATATTCAGGAAAATGGGAATTTCCGCCACTGAGTCAGTGCGCTTAAGTGATGATAAAAGTAATTGGTACAGCTTAATTAGTTAATAATCATGGGAATCCAGTTATTGACAATTACGCTCGCACTCATTCATACTATAACTAAGCGTTGTAGGAGCTAACTTTAATGTCAGATATATTCGCAAGAATCACGGTTAATCCTAGACAGTGTGGCGGTCGCCCTTGCATTCGCGGCATGAGAATTCGGGTATCAGACGTACTGGACTTATTTGTGGCTGGTTTGAGTGCGGAACAAATACTAGAAGAAATGCCCGATCTTGAAGCAGACGATCTGAGAGCTTCTCTTTTGTATGCTTCGCGCAAACTCAATCATCCGGTATTGGTTGCATGACAATAATTTGGGTAGATGCACATCTGTCACCGGCGATCGCAACCTGGATTACAAACACATTTGGTGTCACAGCAGTAGGCTTGCGTGAGATTGGCTTGAGAGATGCCGAAGATCCTGAAATTTTTGAGGCATCGAGAGCGCAGGGAGTGATCGTAATGACTAAAGATAGTGACTTTGTTGATTTGGTTGATCGCCTTGGTTCACCGCCACAGATTATTTGGTTGACGTGCGGCAATACATCAAACGCTCGGTTGCGAGAGATTTTGAGTGCAACATTACCTGAAGCTTTGGAGATATTGAAAGCAGGTGAACCACTGGTGGAGATTAGTGGAAATTAAACTTTTAATCACTAATCAGGCACCATCAAACCCTTCAAAATTCTCCCCTTTTCCTCCTCCCTCAACCCCTTCGACTGCACCAAAACCCCAAAACCCCCCAAACCCATCGGATCGATCAACTGATGCAAAGCCTCCCGTCGGCGCAAAAACGTTGCCACATCCAATACTTCCGCATCATTTGTAGACAGAGAAGCAATACGATCGCCCAAACCCAACGCCATCAAAAACAAAGCCTGTTGAGTAAACCCCACCGTATCCAAACCGCACAATTCACCCTGCCTTTCCAACGCCGTAAAATTAACATGAGCCGTTAAATCCTGCCGCCCCACATTAATATAAGGATTATTGTGATATCGGTGGCGATAATAACACTGTAGCGTCCCCTCCCTGCGCCTCGGATTGTAATAGCGGTGCGCCGGATAACCGTAATCAATAGTTAACAAATATCCCCGCTGCAACTTTTGAGCAACTGTACTCATCCAGTCCAAAGCCGCCAAATTCACCTCACTGCGATAACCATTCCCATAACCACTCGCCGACAAATCGATGCCCACCAAATCCAAATAGTCGGCAATTTTAGGGGTGGAAACTTCGCCAACTACCTCAACAAAATTTATCTCTTCTTGTTCATTTTTTGGATTTTCTGCGGCAACGTAAATCTCCCTAACTTGCCCTTCTTCCAGAATGAATTGATGCACGGGCAAAGCATCCACTAACTCATTAGAAAAGAAACAACCGACAATTGAGTTATTAACTATCTCTTCCCACTTACACCACTTAACACACTTAATATCGGCTAACATTTGCCGCTGTTCCGCTTGGAGTACAGGGGAAAGTTCAATAATAATGTATTCTAAAATATGAAAGAAATCGGGATATTGTATTTGCAGATATTGCAGCACATTTTTGGCAAAAGTTCCCCGCCCCGCGCCCATTTCTAGGATCACGAAGTTTTGAGGGCGATCGAGAATTTCCCACATTTCCACAAACTGCTGTGCCAAAACCTCCGCAAAATCAGCACCCCAATGAGACGACGTGATAAAATCGCCTTGTTTGCCGATCGACTGGCGATCGCTATTGTAATAACCGTGCTGGGGATGATATAATGCCAAATTCATATACTCAGCAAAAGTAATTCGCTGCTGCGGACTGGCGGCAATTACTTCGCGGATTAAAGCGCAGAGATCCGAGTTGCTGTCATTGATATCTGATTGCTGAACTTTCATAATTTCTCGAATCAAAGTTGATGTTATTTCATTGGTGAAGGAGAGATTTTTTTATTAACCGCAGAGGGCACAGAGGGCACAGAGGAAGAGAGTAGAGAGAAATAAGGTAGATTTTAGCGACGTTAATAGCAATATTAATCGATATCCGCGTTGATCTGCGGTTCAAAAAAATTAACCCGGTTCCATAAAAAAACCGGGTTAATTTCTTAGATCAAAACCGACAAAACCTACCTGTCAACTGAGCCCATAATAATGTCGATACTCCCCAAAATTGCCACCAAATCGGCAATTTTTACGCCGCGCACAATGTGAGGCAAAATCTGCAAATTATTAAAATCCCCAGTCCGAATCTTCCAGCGCCAAGGAAACACATTATCATCCCCGATAATATAAATCCCCAACTCACCCTTGCCGCTTTCAACGCGGACATAATGTTCGCCCTTGGGAATCTTAAAAGTCGGCGCTACTTTTTTGCCAATAAACTGATAGTCAAAACCATTCCATTCAGATTTGGGTCCGCTTTCGAGTCGCTTCGCTTCCAAATTCTCGTAAGACCCACCGGGGAGTCCTTTCAAGGCTTGATAAAGAATTTTAACCGACTCGCGCATCTCCCGAACCCGCACCAAATACCGGGCCAAACAATCGCCAGCAGCTTCGGTACAAACTTCCCAGTCGAAGTCGTCGTAACATTCGTAATGGTCAACTTTCCGCAAATCCCACTTAACGCCGGAAGCGCGCAACATGGGGCCGGAAAGTCCCCAGTTAATCGCTTCTTCGCGAGAAATAGTACCCAGGCCTTCAATCCGGCGGCGGAAGATTGGGTTGTTGGTAATTAAACGTTCGTACTCGTCAATTTTGGGAACGAAATAATCGCAGAAATCTTCGCATTTATCTACCCAACCGTAGGGCAAATCTGCGGCGACTCCGCCAATGCGGAAATAGTTATTATTCACCATGCGATAACCTGTAGCGGCTTCCCACAAGTCGAGAATTGGTTCGCGATCGCGCATAGTATAGAAAAAAGGAGTTTGTGCCCCCACGTCCGCCAAAAACGGCCCCAACCACAACAAATGGTTAGCAATCCGGTTCAACTCCAGCATGATTACCCGAATGTAACTAGCCCGTTTGGGGACAGCAATATTCGCCAACTTTTCCGGCGCATTTACTGTCACCGCTTCGTTAAACATCCCCTCGGCATAGTCCCAGCGGCTCACGTAGGGCACGTACATCACGTTGGTGCGATTTTCGGCGATTTTTTCCATCCCCCGGTGCAGATAGCCCAAAACTGGCTCGCAGTCCACCACATCTTCCCCGTCTAGGGTGACAATTAGCCGGAGTACGCCGTGCATGGAAGGGTGGTGCGGCCCCATGTTGAGCACCATCGGTTCGGTTCTAGTCTCAATTCTTGACATAATTAAATGAATTAATGATTACTGACTATTGTTGATTTTTGTTTCGCTGTTATAGATTATGAAGGATATCGAGCTCTGTGAGAAGCATACCCCTGGATCAGATGTCAGTATTGACACCTATCACGTTCCAGTTTTGGGTCAAGAATTAATTGCGGGTTTGGCTGTGCGTCCAGGGGGACACTATTTGGACGCGACGCTTGGGGGCGGCGGACACACGAGTTTGATTTTAGCGGCGGCGCCAGATGTTACAGTGGTGGCGATCGACCGCGATGAACAAGCCATCCGTTTTTGCCAAGCCAGATTTGCCAACTCGCCCGTTGAGTTTTGGCACGGCAACTTTGCTGAATATCAGTCCCCAGAGGCCGAATTTGATGGTATCATAGCAGACTTGGGCGTCAGCTCTGCTCAGTTCGATACACCGGAACGAGGATTTAGTTTTCGCCACCCAGCTCAACTAGATATGCGTATGAACCAGCAGCAATCTTTGACGGCAGAAGAGATTATCAACCACTGGGAAGAAGTTAAACTAGCAGATATTATTTACAAGTACGGCGAGGAACGACTGTCGCGGCGCATCGCGAGGCGGATTGTGCAAGGGCGTCCTTTTCAAACAACAACAGAACTTGCAGGGGCGATAGCCTCCAGCTTCCCCCCCAAGCAGCGCAACGGCAGAATCCATCCTGCCACCCGTACTTTCCAAGCTTTAAGGATAGCTGTCAACTCCGAACTCGCTTCTTTAGAAACTTTCCTCAACCAAGCGCCAAGGTGGTTAAAACCAGGTGGGAGAATCGGAATCATTACATTTCACAGTCTGGAAGACCGACCAGTCAAGCACCAACTCAGAGGAACACCCAGTTTGCAGGTACTTACAAAAAAGCCGATCGGGCCACAATCCGAAGAAGTCGCTAGAAATCCCCGCTCTCGTTCTGCTAAGCTCAGACTGGCAGAAAGAATAACTTGATTCAGCAGTAGTAATATGATTGCTGCAAAAAGTTCAGAGATTAGGGAGAATTGCATGCAGCAATCAAGTGCGATTGGGCACAGGTGTAGGTAGGGAATAGCGCCAACAACCCACCACTAACCCTCCGGGTACAGTGGGGCTTGAAATACAGCCAGTGTTGACCAGACTTAGGTAGCAATACCTTCCTTAGTAGTAAGTGTTAAAATTCACACCGAGGACAGTGCCCAGCTAGTTAAGAACTCTGCAATCAGAGCATTAATTAGCCGTTTTGAATGCTGGTGTGTTTATAAAAGTACCGACTGCTAACAAGGTCATTGCTCGTATCACAGCGTGAAAGCTCACTCGGAAATTTTCCCTATTGAAGCGGCCTACCGAGGCGGGTTACAGTATCGAAAGCCTCTCATCTGTTGTGCGAACAGATGGTGCGAAAGGAATGCTCACCTTAAGGTAAAACGGGTTTCTTTAACTCAACTTGACGTAACTGATATGTTGCATATATCCAGCCCCCCTTTTCCTCCCGCCACCTTGCTGAATACAGCTATGGTGGGGGTTTTCAAGGGGGAAGAAAGATGAGTAGGGGAGATGGAAGCAAGCTGAAACTGATGGTAGTCGATGACGAACCCGATAACTTGGATTTATTGTACCGGACGTTTCGACGCGACTTTCAGGTTTACAAAGCAGATAGCGCCCTCAGCGCCTTGGAAGTTCTAGACGAACAGGGCGAGATGGCGGTGATTATATCTGACCAGCGGATGCCAGAAATGAATGGCACCGAGTTTTTGGGGAAAACAGTCGAGCGATTTCCCGATACGATTCGGATTCTGCTAACGGGATACACCGATGTTGAAGATTTGGTTGAGGCCATCAACTCAGGTCAAGTTTTCAAATACATCACCAAACCGTGGAATCCTGAAGAACTCAAATTGGTGATCAATCAAGCCTCAGAAACTTACAAATACTACAAGCAGCGCAGCGTTGCATTGCGCCGCGCTTTACGCAAGGAATCTCTGTTCAATGAGGTAATGAGCGTGATTCGCGGGTCGCTAGATTACTCTAGTATGGTACAAACTATTGTTCAAACCGTAGGTCAAACTTTTGAGGCCAACTATTGTATGCTGCGGCCGGTAGAGAGCGATCGACTATTGCCGAGTACCTTCCCCTACCAAGCCCAAACCGACGATGCCAGTAGTTTTTCTTTTGATGAAAATTTGTTGGTTCAAGCAGTAGCCAGCCGCCAAACTCAAGTGAACCCAAACAGCGGGGGGGACGGTAAATCGGTTGAGATTGCCGTGCCCCTGACTTACCAGCAAGAATTACTGGCGGTACTGGCTTTGTGCCAGATTGGCGGCACTAACCCTTGGTCGGCAGAAGATATAGAGTTAATAGAAGGTGTAGCAGCTCAAGCGGCTCTCGCCCTGTCTCAAGCTAAGCTCTACCAGCGCACTCTGGATTTAGCCAAGCAGATGCAAAACGAGTTGGAAGTGGCTCGCCAAATCCAAACAAACTTGTTGCGCCAAAGTTGGCCGGATTTTGAAACTGTTAGGGTGCAAGCTTGCTGTTATCCAGCGCGGGAAGTTGGCGGCGACTTTTTTGAAGTCTACGTCCACTCCCAAGGGGATATTTGGATAGCGGTGGGAGATGTTTCGGGTAAGGGAGTTCCGGCTGCTCTATTTATGGCCAGCGCGATTTCGGTGATGCGGCGGGAACTTTCCCAAGAAGTTTCTCCAGAGCCAGATCAAGTTATGCAGAACATGAATAGCAGTATGTCTGACGACCTGATCGGCAACAACCATTTTATTACAATGGTTGTTGCTCGTTACACTCCGTCAACCGGACACCTCGCCTTTGCTAATGCCGGTCACATTTACCCGATTGTTTGGTCTCACTCAGAGGTGAAAGCTCAAGCCGCTAGCGGTAAAACGCCAGCCGAGCCTAATTTCCTGAAAGCTCGCGGCATTCCCTTGGGGATACTACCAGTTTGGAGAGGCAAAGCAGGTGCGATCGAATTAAAGTCGGGAGATGTATTTCTGCTGACGAGTGACGGGATTACTGAAGCTAGCGTCACCACTGAAGGGGTCTCCGGGGGTGTACCAACCCGTTCTATGCTACAACAAGAAGGGCTTTGGCAACTGTTGATTCAGGAGCCTGGTTCCTTCAACTTGGACAATTTGTTGGCTCACATCCGAGCCGACAATCCCGTTCAGGAAGACGACCAAACCATACTCTCTTTGGAGGTTCTTTGAATCTGTCAGCGACTCCCGACCCATAGTCGGGGGTGAGAGCCGAAAAAACTTAAGCGCTGCTGGTTGACGGCTCACAGAGTAGTCCTGCAAAGGACGGCATTATCGTCAACAGTAAAAAACCTAGCCGGCGATGGCGCAGCTAGTTTCGTGAATCGCTTTTCTGGGGGATTCAACACCTGTAAAAGGTTAAGGTAGAAGGCATTGGTCAGAAAAAACCCAAGCTTAAAAGCCAGAGATTGAAACAAAGATTTTTTATACCTCGCTGCTTGCAGTCTCGGTATAATTATCAATTGTTAATGGGCTTTAGACCCATAACTAAAGTTTTCAACTATACTCTTAACTTCTGCCTTCTACCGAATGACCAATGCCTGATTTTTAAACAGAAAAGGCTAGTGTCCCCCGAGTAGCGACAAGTATTGATGCCGAATCCATTCGGCGCGTCGTGTTTCATACCTGGTGTGAAGACACAGGGTTTTCAAACTTACGGGATTTTTTTATGAATACTGAGCTTCATGTGCCAAGCGACTTGCGGTTTTTAACAATTGTTGAAAATTGGTTGCTGAGCAGTTTGGAAGTAGAGCTAGGAGAGCACGTCGATTGGCCACGTCAGTCGAATCGTTTGCGCTTGGTGTTAGCAGAAGCCTATTCTAACGTGATCCGCCATGCTCACAAAGATCAACCCAATTTACCAGTTTTAATTCGCTTGAATTTAAAAAATAGGGATATTGGTTTAGAAATTTGGGATTACGGTAAAGGTTACGAAATGGATACTTACAATCCTCCGAGGCCGGAAGCTAAACAGGAAAGCGGCTACGGCTGGCTGATTATGAGTAGACTTATGGATCGGGTGGACTACACTTTGCAAATAGACGGTCGCAACTGTCTAAAGTTGGAAGCGAGTTTGCCGGAAAAATCTTAATTAGTCATTAGTCATTAGTCATTAATGATTGGCAATGCACTTTTTGACTCGCTTTGGCTGTCTGTCGCACGCTGCGGTGACAGCCAGTTTTTCGTGGAGTAGCGTCCCTCTCTAAGAAACTGTAAGATTGTAGGGGTACAGTCCAGATCGCACAAATAGCCAAGAAACCGATTTTTTATACCGTGAGGGACACTTTACCAAAGATTTGGATAAAAACCCGGTGTCTGCCTCATTCTTGCCAGAAAAAGCCGATTAACCTGTCGATCGCACGACTTTAACTATTACGTGCGATCGACAGGTCAAACCCCAATAGGCAATTTAAATCTGAAACACCTTATTAAGCATCAAATTTCTTATGTGACCGCAGGTTTAGCAATTCTTGGGGAGAAGCTAACAGTTTGACCGTCACAGAAAGGATTTTTTGGTCAGAATTGAGCAAGAACAGCCATCCTACATTAACGCCAAATGCGGAAGTTTGCACCCGACCGCTGACCTGAACTTCTACTTTGCCATCTTCTAAAATTTGGCTGACACCTTTCTGGGGTTCTAGCTGCATTCCTCGTGCTTCTTTTTTTAGATAAGTGGCGATCGCAATCCTGCCGATAATTGGATCTTCAAACGGCGCGTGCAGAACCCCATCATCGGCAAATAAATTAGCCGTCGCTTCAAAATCCCCCGCGTTTAAAGTTTCAAAATATTGCAGTATCTCTGGCATTGTGATGCCTGCAATCTTTATAGAGTTAGTTAAAATAGGTCGAGTTGTGGCGGTCATAAAACAAGTGATTTCAAATGAATGAGTATACTGTAATCATTCTCTTTGCCGCAGCAAATCCCTCAAAAGATATAAGTAGGGGTAGGAAAATAATTCTCCGAAAAAAGGAGGAATCGGGAACCGCAGAGCGTCGAGCGCAGCTTTCAGAGCGATCGACCAAAATCAATCCTACTTTCAAAAAATACAAGTGTAGCCAAGCTGTAAACCCTGATACCATCAGTCATTTTCCATCCTTCAATTCTTGAATCTAAAATTTAAAATCTCAAATCTAAAATGATATAAACCCAGACACCTAATGGCATCTGGGTTTCTGGGGAAGCCTGTTTAAAAGAGCAAACAAGAATATTCTATTTGCGGATCAAATTGAGCAATTCTTTAGGAGAGGCCAACAAGTCGATCGCCACAAAGAAAATTTGACCTTGGGGATCGAGCAAAAACCGCCATGCAATGTTCATTCCCACATTCGATCCGAACCAGGGAGTTTCGACTTTACCGGTGACTTTCACTTGGCGGTAGCCATCTTCTGCGGGTTCCGATACGCCTCGCTCGGGCATCATTTTCAGTCCGACGCACTCTTCCCGCATATAGTTGAGGATAGCTTCGCGACCAACGATCGGCTTTTGGAAAGGCGGTTGCAGGGCACCTTCTTCAGCAAATAAACCGACGGCTGGGGTGAAGTCGAAAGCGTTCATGTAGTCGATGTAGCTGAGCACAGTCTGCTCGCTAATACCCTCAATTGTGGTTTTTACCCGCTCTTCTGGAGCGGTGGGAGTGCTGCGCGGGGCAGAGCGTTTGCCGTACTCTTGGTTAAAAGCAGGGTCATAGCCCATGTTAACTACGGTATTCCGAAGTACGGTAATTTGCTGGCCTGGATCGAGTTTCTTGATGGTTTCGAGAACTGCGGTGGCTTCGGGAGACATTTGATAGCCAGCGGGGATCGGAGCGACAAGGCCCTGTTTCATCAACTGTCCCAACTCGTACCAGAAACCGAGTTTGGTGTTGACGCGCAAGGAAGTGTAAATCCGACCTATCGTTGTATCGGCGTTGCTGGCTAGGTCAAACATGGTTTTGCTTTGAGCAGCAGGCGACATTTGCTTGATTTCGCTCAGAATGCCTTCGACAAGCGCCATGCTGGCTACTCCCGGTGCTGCTGCGGTAATGGAAACGCCCATTTCGGTGTAGGCATACCAGAGCAGTGCGAGTTGGTCTTCAACGCTGAGTTTGTAGAACGCTTCCGTGGTAGCCGGCACAACGCTCGCAATCTCGGTGTTCGAGAAAATAGATTGAGCTGATTGAATACTAACTGCCATGTGTATGCTTTGGGATTTGTGGTTTTAGTGAGGTACTTGAGTTAGGGAATCTCAAGCTCTCTTGATTAAAATTATGTAACTTTTTGTTAAAAATTGCAAATATAAATTAAATATAGCTGAGTTACAAAACTATAATCAATTGTTTGGTAAATTGCGATCGCCATCACTAGACTGTGCGCCGAATTAGTTTATTTAGGAAACCAATCATTAAAATCGCTTTTGTTATCATATAAAATCCAAATAGTCAATACAAAAGGTAAATATTTGCCTGGTATCAAATGAAAGCGCCAATTAGCAGCATTTTGGTGAAGCAAAAAGCCCTTGAGTTGGGCTTTCACAAAGTCGGTATCGCTTCAAAAGACACGGATTTCGATCTAGAAAAACACAGATTGCAAGCTTGGCTGGACAAGGGTTATCAGGCGGATATGGCATGGATGGCAAACCCGAAACGGCAGGATATTCGATTAATAATGCCAGAGGTGCAGTCATTAATATGTGTCGCCATCAACTACTACACACCTCACCAACGCCCCTCAAATCCCTCTTGTGAGGGGGGGGTCGAGGCAGGGGTCGAATATGCTAAAATCTCTCGCTACGGTTGGGGAAGGGATTACCACAGAATTTTGCACAAAAAACTGAAGGTTTTGGCAAATTGGATGCGATCGCAAGGGGAGGGAATTGAAGCGCGGTATTATGCTGATACCGGGCCGGTTCAGGATAAAATGTGGGCGCAACGTGCCGGGATTGGCTGGATTGCCAAAAATGGTAATGTAATTTCGCGCGAATACGGTTCTTGGGTGTTTTTGGGAGAAATCTTGACTAATTTGGAGTTAGCGCCCGATGCACCCCATACGGAACATTGCGGTACTTGCACTCGCTGCATTGAGGCGTGTCCGACGGGGGCAATTACTGAGCCTTTTGTGGTGAATGCCGATCGATGTATAGCCTATCACACGATCGAGAATCGAGCCGAAAAATTGCCCGACGAAATTGCATCTAATTTACAAGGTTGGGTAGCAGGCTGCGACATTTGTCAGGATGTTTGTCCTTGGAATCAGCGATTTGCGAAACCAACTGATGTGCCAGAGTTTGAGCCTTATCCTGAAAACATAGCACCGACACTTGCAGAATTAGCCGACATTTCCGACGAGGAATGGAATCGCAGATTTACAGCTTCGGCGCTGCGACGCATTAAACCCGAAATGCTGCGGCGAAATGCGAAAGCCAATCAAATTAACGATTAAAAGTTGAGATGTTCGCGCTCAGGGTGTTTAGGGGCATCTTACCCTATAGATAATAATTCTAGGGTATGTACGGCTCGCCAAGAGTCAATACATTATGCAGTAAGTCATTCCCAATCTAAAATCTAAAATCTAAAATCTAAAATTGTATGCTTCCCCGTTCCTTATTTGCTATTGTCCAATGACCAAAGTAATTATTTTTGATTTTGACGGTACTTTAGCAGATACAATCGATATTCTTCTAAGCATCACCAACCGTTTGTCAGTAGAACTAGGCTTTAAATCTGCGACCAAAGAGCAAATCGCTCAACTGAGCAATTTAACTTCTTGGCAAGTCCTTCAGTATTCGGGCATTTCTATCTTCAAATTCCCGCTGTTGATTAGAATGTTAAAAGCGGAGTTACGCAGCGAAATTCCCAACATTCAGTTATTTCCGGGGATTAAAGAAGTTTTACTGGAGTTAAAAAAACTGGGATTTCAACTGGGCATTATCACATCTAATTCCCGAGAAAACGTCTTGGCATCGCTGGAAAAAAATGGTTTGCAAGACACTTTCACATTTATTTACTCTGGTTCAACTTTTGGCAAACATAAAGTTATTAATAGCTGGCTAAAAAGAGAACATATAAATCCTAAACAAGTCGTTTATGTGGGAGATGAGATTAGAGATATAGACGCTGCTAGAAAAACAGGAATTAAGGTAATGGCTGTAGCTTGGGGTTTTAATTCTCAGGAGGCTTTGGCTGCACACAATCCCGATTTTTTGATTAAACGCCCCCAGGAATTGATAGAGATTATGAATAAGTTGTGGGAACTTTAAACTGAAATTGCCAAAAGTAAGACTCGTCGGTTGAAATCTATTCTAAACAAACTCTCGTTCCAGCAGAGAGGGACTCAAGAATAAAATTGGTATTAAAGCCTGATTTTTATCCGCCATATTCCCTAGTATCATCTCTGCGAATAAATTATGTTAATCTCCTTCGCTCCGTTTCAGTGCTGCTAAAACTGCTTGCTGGCTAACTGCTTGGTAGATTTTGCTAAAATGCTGATTGAGTGCATCAGATGCAGGGGAGGATTTGCTAGCGGTTCCTTTTCCGTCGGTTGCGATGGGAATGGGGCCTAAGATATCTAATACTGTTTCGCTGCTGGGCGGCGGTACAATGACTACTAAAGATGATTCTAGCTGCTGGTTGTATTCCCAAAAGCGATCGACCTTCGGCAATTTAGAATTCGCTGTGGGGGCATTTTCGCCGGAGTTGAGTTGGGAATTTTCCTCTCCTTGCGTACCTCGTCTCTGACGGAGTGCTGTCAAGATTTGCTCTTTGGTTCTCCCCCGCAGTTGAAAGAGTACGAAGGGGTCTTCACTGAAGCGATCGCCCAATAAGTAGTATACTGCACTGATGTGTTTGCAAGGGTTTTTGGGGTCAGGACAGCTACAGCGCGATCGAATATCAGATAAACTTAACGGAAAGAGCGTTTTGCCGGCGGCCGCAAATACATCCTCAATATTGTGTGGCATTTCTCCTGCTAGTAATTTAGCTGAAAACACTGCTCTTTGCGACATATTTTCAATCACATAATCCCAATCTTCATCAGTCAATGTATCGAGTCCTAAAGAAACTTGATAGGGTTTGGGATCGGTTCCTTGAACTATGGCAATTACTTCTTGATTTGGAAATTTAATGCTGAGAACTTTACCCTCGCGCGCGTATTGCCAGCCACGTTCTAAGCGCTTTTTGAAGCGGTAGGTATTTATTAAATCTAACCACTGTTGTGTCCACCATTCTCTGTCAATCATAAGCCGAAGGAAGAAGGAACAAGGAAGAAAGAAGAAAGCTTTAGTTATCTAGGAGAGAAGGAAGAAAGCTTTAGTTATCTAGGAGAGTCAGAAACCTGGTTCTTTACGGAAAAACAGGACTCTAACCTTTAATCCTGGTAAAAAACCAGGTTTCTTTGGTCAGAGTGTGTAATTCCTCTGATTTTTGAGAACTAAAGTCCTCACGAGAAACCGAAGAAAATTAAACACATTATTCTTCTTCCGTTTCTATAATAGCATTGCGATCGAGGATGAGTAAATTGCGAAGTTGGTCTGTATCGAGTTCGGTGAGCCAGTTTTCGCCGGCGCTGACAACTTGTTCGGCTAGAGCTTTCTTACTTTCGATCATATCGTGTATTTTCTCCTCTAACGTACCAGTGCAGACAAATTTGTGGACTTGCACATTGCGAGTTTGACCGATGCGAAATACGCGGTCAGTTGCCTGATTTTCTACTGCGGGATTCCACCATCTATCATAGTGGAAAACGTGGGTGGCTCTGGTTAAGTTCAAACCTGTGCCGCCCGCTTTTAAAGATAAAATCATAATCGGCGGGCCTTGAGGGTCGTGCTGGAAGCGATCGATCATTTCTTCCCGCTGCTGTTGCCGAATTCCTCCGTACAAGAACAAAACTTCTCGCCCTAAATGCTGTTCTAGATGCGGTTTCAGGAGTTTTCCCCATTCGGCAAATTGAGTAAAAATTAAAGCCCGATCGCCCTCAGCGATCACCTCTTCTAACATTTCCACCAACCGCTGCAATTTCCCCGATTCCTGACTCTTAATCCCCAATTCTTTCGGCTTAGCTTCTGCTTTCACAAGAGCCGGATGGTTGCAAAGTTGCTTGAGTTTTACCAGCAAAGCCAGAATCATTCCCCGGCGCTGAATACCTTCGGCTGACTCTAATTCAGCTATTGACTCTTCGACTATTTTCTGATATAATACCGCCTGTTGATTTGCCAGCCCACAAAATACTGTCATCTCCTGTTTTTCGGGCAAATCTTGGATGATTTCTTTGTCAGTTTTCAGGCGGCGGAGGATGAAAGGCCGAACGAGCGATCGCAAAGTCTGCAATGATTCCCTATCTCCGTATTTCTCGATCGGAATTGCAAATCGGCGCTGAAAGAAATTGCGCGGCCCCAAATATCCGGGATTGAGAAACTCCAAAATAGACCACAATTCTTGCAGTCTATTTTCCACCGGAGTTCCCGTCAGCGCAATTTTAAAAGATGCCTCGATTTGCCGCACCGCTTGCGACTGCTTCGCCTCGGAATTTTTAATATTTTGCGCTTCATCTAAAACCAATCCTTGCCATTTAATTCCTTGAAATTCCTTCGCATCGCGAAATACCAGCGCGTAACTGGTAATGATTAAATCCTTTCCCTTAATTGCCGTCGCAAATGCTTTGCCTTTAGCGCGTTTGTCTCCGTGGTGAACTAACACTTTCAGCGTCGGGCCAAATTTCTTGACTTCGCGCTCCCAATTGCCCAATACTGATGTCGGACAAACCAGTAATGTTGGCGCTTCTAGAGAATCTTGTTCCTGTAAGTGTACGAGGAAAGCAATTAGCTCGATCGTCTTACCGAGCCCCATATCGTCCGCGAGACAAGCACCCAAACCCCAGCGTTCTAAGAATGCTAACCAGCCTGCTCCTAGGGCTTGATAAGGCCGCAATTGTCCTCGGAAACTAGCCGGAGTTGCGATCGCACTTACCGCTTGATTATCGCTCAAAGTATTCAACAATTCCTGAAGTTGACCCGTAGCCTCAAAATTCACCACAGGCAATTTTTCGATCATCTGAGAATCGCCCGACGCCAAACGCAAAGCATCTTCCAAAGAAAGAGTCATTTGCTCTTTGCGGCTGGCAAAAAAAGTTTGAGCCGCTTTCACATCCGGCGCGCGCAACTCCACCCACTCGCCGTTAATTTCCACCAAAGGCGAATTCAACGCGATCAATCTGTCAAATTCTGCCTTAGAAATGCGCTGTCCGCCGATCGTCAATTCCCACTTAAAATTTAGCAGACTTTGCAATCCTAACCCGCCTTTCGCCGGAGTCACTTTCGGAGTTTCCGCTTGAATGCTCAAACCCAAACGACTCGCCCAACCATCCGTCTTTGTCAAACTCGGCGGCAAAACTACGCCCAACCCGCTATCAGCAAACCGCCAAGCTACAGACTTAATAAACTCGTAAGCTTGCAGCGGATTTAATTGGCAAGATTGAGGTCGCTGGGCTTGCAAACTCGGTTCAATTAACGGATAAAGTTTCGAGGCTAAACCCAAGCCGCTGAGCAAAGTTTCTTGAGGCAATTCTATTGTCCGCCCCGCATAAGCCAAACGCTCGACAGAGTTGTTCCAAACAGTTGTCGCGTCAACCAAAAATTCGGTTTCATCTGCTGCTTGCAAGCAATAATTTAAATTCCAGCTTGCTTTACCGGGCGCTGGTGGTATGAGTTGAAAGCAAGTGCGAAATTGACTTTGTTGAGATAATTGATTTTGCAGCGGTGCAATCCAAGCACTCAGCTTGGTTGCCAAGTTTTCCAATGCTGCTGTTTCTACTTGAACTATCCCAGATTCCTGCTGCAAAGCTTGCAGCCACTCGCGCACAGGAGAAACTGCTTTAATGTCTAAAGTAGAGCTACCAGCAGATCGCACTTGACTATCTACAATACTACTCAAAAAGCCTAACACCAATTCCTCCGCCCCCATCGGCAAATCCACCGCTAAAGGCAATTGACTGGATTCTTCTTGCTTTTCCCCTCTTCCTTCTTCCCTCTTCCTTCTTCCTTCTTCCTTCTTCCTGACATCCGTTACATCCGTTACAGAATCCGTTGCCGAACTTCCTTCTTCCTGCGATTGATATGTTCTGCAAGCCGTCGGCATTTGCTTGACAAAAGTGGCGAGGCGGAGTGTATCTGTAGAACTATCTAACAACGGTTGCCATTTGGCAATAGCAGAACCGTCCGACTGTTTCTCTAATCCAGGCAAAAATTTGCATCTTGCCAACAAATCCAAACTCCACCTAGCAATATGAGACCAAAAACGCAAATCTGAGCCGACAAAAGAGTCTGGTTCCGTGCT
Organism: Microcoleus sp. Pol12B3; assembly: GCF_036701355.1. Lineage (NCBI taxonomy): Bacteria > Bacillati > Cyanobacteriota > Cyanophyceae > Oscillatoriales > Microcoleaceae > Microcoleus > Microcoleus sp. Pol12B3. The sequence continues at coordinate 27,289 of NZ_JAUBQS010000022.1, read as the reverse complement.
GTTAAGCGGTAGTGATTGCAAGAACACAAAAGCTGCTTGAGGGTTGAGACAAAAACCCTCGACTTGCCAGGGATAAAGGTAAATTTCCTCGGTTTTAGCGGGTTCCTCAAGTGCTGCTGCTGAGTGCTGCGGCATCAGATTTGTGTTCGATTCTGAGATTTGGGTGGGAAGTGCGATCGCCCGAATTTCCTTTTGAATTGAGGAGTCTTTGGCGGGAATTTCTGCGTTTTGAGTTTTGGGCGATCGCCGAGTTTTTTTGCTTTTATCCGGTGGAGTTTCTGCGGTTTCCGGTAATTGCCAATCCAGTTTTCCCGACTGCTGCAAGGAATTTAGGAAATTCTTAAATTCCGATTCGGTCATTGCTAAGGGATGCGGTAAATTTATCCCAGATTCTATGATTTCAATTGCCTCTATTTTTCGCCAAATTTCTCCCCAAATAAATAAGCAACTTTTTTCATTATCTAGGAGCCAACTGCCGTGTAAAATTGCCATCTTTTTTACCCTGATATTTCTATTTAAGTGCGAGGTTGACTACAGCATTTATATGGGCTTTATGAAAATTTTATTTAAAACAAACCAAGGAAATTTTGACCGAGATAGGAATTAGGTAGAACCTGTATATTTAGGTACTTATGGCACACCTTACCGCTTATTCCCTGACCTAGATAACTAAATCCCTCTTCCTTCTTCCTTCTTCCTTCAACGTCCCAATTCCCAAACGAAAATTCATCGTACCATCTATGGAAGGCGTTTAGCCGACGATCGACCGAAGCATCGACCCCAGACAGCAAAAAATAATTTTCGAGTATAAATGCTCATAAGCCAGACGCAGACAGTCGATCGCGAGGCAATTATCCCTGTCTTTTGGGGTCGGACTCTCAAACATCCTGTGGTAATGTTACGATCCCGACAGAGAAAGAATGTGGTAGATAAGGAAGCAGTGCTACATGGTAGAGATAGACAAGTCAATATCCTTCGATGGACGGGATATTAGACTGAAGATTGGTTTACTAGCGCCTCAAGCAGGCGGTGCAGTTTTGATTCAGTCAGGTGACACGGCGGTTTTGGTGACAGCGACTCGATCGCAGGGGAGAGAAGGAATTGATTTCCTGCCCTTGTTGGTGGATTACGAAGAGAGACTCTACGCTGGCGGTAAAATTCCCGGTGGATTTTTGCGAAGGGAAGGGCGTCCCCCGGAAAAAGTGACTTTGACTGGCCGTTTGATCGATCGACCGCTGCGTCCGCTATTTCCAAGCTGGCTGCGAGATGACATCCAAGTTGTAGCCACAACGGTTTCGATGGACGAACAAGTGCCACCAGACGTTTTGGCGGTGACGGGGGCTTCGGTGGCGATTCTGCTGGCGAAAATGCCGTTTTACGGGCCGATGGCGGCGGTGCGAGTCGGTTTGGTAGGAGACGATTTCATCATCAACCCCACCTACAGCGAAATCAAAGAAGGCGAGTTGGATCTCGTGGTAGCCGGTTCTCCTGATGGAGTAATCATGGTAGAAGCCGGCGCCAACCAATTGCCGGAACAGGATATCATCGAGGCGATCGACTTCGGCTATGAAGCAGCCTGTGACTTGATTCAAGCCCAGCGCGAAATTATGGCGGAATTGGGCATCGATTTGGTGGTAGAGGAACGGCCATCGCAAGATTCGGCGCTGGAAACCTTCATTCGCGATCGCGCCCAAGAACCCATCCGCATCATTTTGTCAAGATTTGAAAAAGACAAAACAATACGGAATGCAGCATTGGACGAAGTTAAGGCAAATGAAGTCGAAGCTGCGATCGCCGAACTCCCGGAAGAGGACCCGGTAAAAGTAGCGGCCACCGCCAACAGCAAGGCGATCGGCAACGTTTTCAAAGACGTTACCAAAAAAATGATGCGGAAGCAGATCCTCGAAGATGGCATCCGTGTAGACGGTCGCAAGCTAGACGAGGTGCGACCCGTTTCTTGTCGCGTAGGCGTGCTGCCGTCGCGAGTACACGGCTGTGCGTTGTTTAATCGGGGCTTAACCCAAGTCTTGTCCGCAGCTACCCTGGGAACCCCAGGCGACGCCCAAGACTTAGGAGACGACTTGCACCCGCAGCAAGACAAACGCTACCTGCATCACTACAATTTCCCGCCGTTTTCGGTAGGAGAAACCAAGCCGATGCGATCGCCCGGACGCCGAGAAATCGGTCACGGAGCCCTCGCAGAACGCGCTTTGCTGCCGGTTTTGCCATCCAAAGAAGATTTCCCCTACGTGATTCGCGTAGTTTCAGAAATCCTTTCTTCCGACGGTTCCACCTCAATGGGTTCAGTTTGCGCCTCAACGCTAGCATTAATGGATGCAGGCGTTCCCCTTTCCCAACCCGTCAGCGGCGCGGCAATGGGCTTAATTAAAGAAGGCGATGAAGTCCGAATTTTGACTGACATTCAGGCAATTGAAGACTTTTTAGGCGACATGGACTTCAAAGTAGCCGGTACCGACACCGGGATTACTGCTTTGCAGATGGACATGAAAATCAAAGGTTTACCCTTAGATGTGATTGCCACCGCCATCCGCCAAGCCAAACCGGCCAGACTGCACATTTTAGAAAGAATGCTGTCAACCATCGACACTCCCCGCAAGGAAATGTCGCCGTTTGCACCGCGTTTGCTAACCCTGAAAATCGATCCAGAATTTATCGGTTTGGTAATTGGGCCTGGTGGCAAAACGATCAAAGCCATCACCGAAGAAACCGGTGTCAAAATTGACATCGAAGACGACGGAACCGTGACAATTGCTGGCAACGACAGCGAAAAAGCTCAACGGGCTTACAACATTGTCCAAGGCATGACGCGCAAGTTGAATGCAGGAGACGTGTATGTCGGGCGCGTAACTCGAATTATTCCGATCGGCGCTTTTGTGGAAATTTTGCCAGGAAAAGAAGGAATGATTCACATTTCGCAGTTAGCGGATTACCGCGTTGGCAAAGTGGAAGACGAGTTAGCTGTAAACGATGAAGTGATTGTCAAAGTGCGAGAAATTGACAATAAAGGTCGAATTAATTTGACCCGCTTGAATATTCATCCCGACGAAGCGGTAGCCGCCCGCGAAGCGTTGAATAAATAGTTTACGGTTGGTAATTGGTAATTACTTATAGAGTAATTGCTAATTGCTAATTGCTAACTGGTGATTAGTAATTGCTAATTGCTAATTGAGATTAAATCTGATTGTTTCAGATTGATTTGGGAGTAGGTGCGCGACAGCGACAGATCGACAAAAGTGCGATCGGCTGTAGAAGTTAATAAAGTCGCGCACTTTACCCTCGGCGGTTGAAACCGCAACTACATAAATGAAGTCCCAGCAGAGGGGGACTGAATAAAATATAAAGTATGCTTAGATAGTTACTATAAAGGATATGATCTAGGCTTGTAAACCGCAGACATCGCAGGTGAAAATAGCAGGTAGGATTTTCATCAGCGTCTGTAGAAAAACGCAGATAAAGATGACATTAAGACCTCGCTACGATCCAGACGAGAATATTAGCCGTCATAGTGCAACTGATCCAGAGAAATGCGATCAAATGGCCAAGCGTCAGGGATGGGAATTAATCCGATGGGAAAAAACAAACGCTTCGATACTTAAGGTTGATTGTGTCTTTGAAGGGTTGACAGAGTTTCCACCGAGTCCATACGAACCCGAACACGAGAGAAAGGAATAAATCAATGCCAAAACGGTTGATCATTTTCAAAACAGAATCGCTTTCTTCCCCTGGATGGGAGGAGAGATTGCTTTCCCATACAGGTGCTCTCACGAGTATCCTAGCAGAACACTACGACTACTCAAACAAACCTCTGCCTAAAACGGGCGATCGCCTGCGAAACTTTGCCCAATTTAAGGAGAGTGCAGATCCTAAATCCCCTGCTGCGAGCACTCACGTTCGCTGGGGAGATTGGGAGGTTTCGCGCGTAGAGGAGTACAGACCTGAAATTCCGAATGCTGAATACGACTGTTTAGCGGTGTGTTACTGTTGCTACTCACCCATTGATCCCGAATGGAAAGAATTGCCGAAGATTCAAGTTTCCCAACTGCAAAAACATTAAAAAAACATAATATCCAGATGCCCGACTTCTTCAAGATGTCGGGCATCTAAAAGAAGCTCAAATCAAATAACAGCAATACAGTCAATTTCAACTAACACATCTTTCGGCAAACGCGAAACCTCCACACAAGCGCGCGCCGGTGCAGTTTCCGCATCAAAATATTTCGCATAAACCGCATTCACAGCGGCGAAATCATTCATATCTTTGAGGAAAACCGTAGTTTTTACCACATCCAACCAAGTAGCGCCCGCTTCTGTGAGAATGGCTTCGAGATTTGCCATAACTTGTTCGGTTTGTTTTGCCACATCGTCGGTGTAGACAATATCGTTTAGTCTAATGTCGATCGCAATTTGACCGGCTACAAACAGCATAGTGCCCGTAGCGGCGATCGCTTGATTGTAAGGGCCCACGGGTGCCGGTGCTTTGTCAGTACGAATAATTTTGCGCGTCATAGATGTTACCTTTTGGGATGATTTTTCCGAAGTTTCTGGCTGGTAGAGTTCTGCGTTAGAGGTTTCTGGCTCGTAGATTTCTCCATCGGGCATTATAGCACCAGTTAAGTCTGCATTTTCGATATTCCAGCCATAGGTTATTGCGTCAGTTAAGTCTGCCCTTTTCAAGTTGGTTCTACTTAAATCTGCTCTACTTAAATTTGCTCCTCGCAGATTAGCTCTTTCTAGATCCGAGCCTTGCAAGCAAGCTTTTTTAAGGTTAGCTTTTGCCAAGTTTGCCACACTTAAATCTACATTTATCAACTTCATTCCTGACAAATTCTTTTCGGGCAATTTGACTGCCCTAAGTTTAGAACCGTTGATATTTTTTGCCTCTAAGAGTTTTACACCACTTAAAATTGCAGAAGTTAAATCTGCTTGAATTATGTTGGCTTCAGTCAGATTAGCGTTAGTCAAGTCCGCTCTATTTAAGTCTGCGTGAAACAAGGAGGCTCTACTTAAGTTAGTAGCGGTTAGATTTGCACCACTCAGATTTGCCTTGTCAAGATTAGCATTAGTCAAGTTGGAACTACTCAGATTTGCTTTACTCAAATTTGCACCGTTGAGTTCTGCTAAACTTAGATTAGCTGAATCACAACGTATTCCACTCATGTTTGCACTTGTCAAGGATGCCCGACTCAAATTAACAGCGTAAAAAATCGCATTTGTTAGGTTTGTGCCACTCAAATCAGCCCCAGTCAAATCAGCACTTTGTAGGTCTATCCCACTCAGGTCAGCACCTTTAAGGTCTACCCCACTTAACTTTGCATTCGGAAATTTACGTTCGCCTTTAGCGTATCTTTCTAAAAGTTCTTTAGCATCCATAAATAACCTCGATCGCCCTTCCGCTACACCCCACATCCCCAGCCTACCACCAAAACCGAAAGCGCGATCTAAATCCGCCTCAATCCATTTTCATCTGCGGTCAATCAACTCCCTTTTTCAACCGCAGATAAACACAGATAAACGCCGATAAATTATATCAAATTCGTCCTTCCTCGGAATCATCGCTCTCTCTGTTCTCTTTCTCTGCGTTCTCTGTGTCCTCTGCGGTTTAATCATTCCGATTTCATCTGCGGTTAACAAATTACCATTTTTCAACCGCAGAGAAACGCAGATTTACACATTACACACCAACCGGAGCACCAACAACCTCACCTTTCAACATCCGAGAAGCAGCATCAAGCAATTGCTCCTCCAAATAAGGCTTAGTGAAATAGCCCTTCGCGCCCAAACTGTAAGCCATTTGGCGGTGTCTGTCAGCACCGCGAGAAGTTAGCATCGCGATCGGCAATTCACACAAAACCGCATCCTTCTGCATCCGAGAAAGTAGTTCCAAACCATCCATTCTCGGCATTTCAATATCGCAGAAAACGATATCGCAAGGCAGACCAGATTTCATCTTTTCCCAAGCTTCCTTACCGTCGCGAGCTTCTTCCACACGATAGCCAGACTTCTCGAAAGTAATCGACAATAGCGATCGCACCGTAATCGAGTCATCCACAATCAGCACAGTCGGCTCAGTCTTCTCGATTTCCGCCTCCTTAGTAGCCTTCTCGCTCTCATCCCAAAGCGTACCGCCAGTGTCCTTACGCAGCCTTCCGGTAGCCAAATCGATCAGTTCCAGAACGTCCGCAATGGCCACGATCCGACCGTCTCCGAGCACCGTCGCACCCGCAATCCCGATCGGCTTCGGCACCGGCCCTTCCAACGGTTTGATCACAATTTCCTGTTCCGTCGAAACCTGATCCACCTGCACCGCCAAGAAATTGCCAGCAGACCGCAGCACGATCACCGAAATCATGTCATCGTCAGTATTAAACCCGTAAACACTGCCCCGACCCAAATGGCGGCTGTAAGCCAGCAAATCCCGCAGCGGCCGGAACGGCAAGCTTTGACCCCGCCACTCAATGCAAGGCAAACCGTCCGCCCCCGTCGTCACCTGATCGCGAGGCACATCGATCATATCCTCCACCCCATCCATCGGGAAAGCAATGCGAGCGCGATCGCTAATGCAAGTCAGAGCCTTAGAAATGCTCAACACCAGAGGTAAACGGATGGTAAACACAGTCCCCTTGCCGATCGTTGAATCGATCGACACAGTGCCGCGAATTTCCTGCAAGGAAGTCTGCACCACATTCATACCGACCCCCCGGCCGGCGTACTCCGTCGCCTGTTCCTGAGTGCTGAAACCGGGCATAAACAGCAAATCGTAAACTTCCGAGCGAGACATCCTCTGAGCCTGAGCCGCCGTCAGCATACCCTGCTTAATCGCCTTCGCCTTCACCCTTTGCGGGTCAATTCCCGCCCCGTCGTCAGAAACCGAAACCACCGTTTGGTTCCCTTGGTGGAAAGCGCGAATCGTAATCCTGCCGACAGCAGGCTTCCCAGCCGCCAGACGCACCTCCGGCGGTTCGATCCCGTGAGTAATGGCATTGTTCACCAAATGAGTCATCGGGTCATAAAGCTGATCCACAATCATCTTGTCGATCAAAATCTCCTTACCCTCAACCTGCAACTGAGCCTGCTTGCCGCACTTAATCGCGATTTCCCGCACCGCCCGGAACAGCCTGTCCGTCGTCTCCGCAAACGGCTTCATCCGGGCGCGAGTCAAACCTTCTTGCAGTTGAGTCGTGACTTGCCGCAGTTGGCGAGTCACCTGATCGGCCTCATCCACCAAAAACTCAATGTCCGCCGCCGACTCCCGCACCCGCACGATCAGCTCGATAATCTCCTGAGCCAAACTGTGGAAAGGAGTAAACCTGTCCATTTCCTCTGGTCTCCAGGCACTTTCCCGCGTGTGGGCCGAATCCTCAGAGCGCCAGGCCGATCGGTGTCCCTGACGGTTTGCCAGCAAAGCAATCTCCAAAAGACTCCGCTCGTAGAAATCCTGAGTCCGCTGGCTCACATCGCTCAGCAGGGCCACCTGGTGCAGCAAATTGTCCAAAAACTGCCGCATCCGTTCTTGGTCTTGCTCCAAACTGTTGCGGTTTACCACCAGTTCCCCCATCAAATTGCTGAGGTTATCCAGTTGCTTGATCGGCACCCGCATCGTTTGGTCGCCGAACCCGCCCGCGCGCATATTGCGCCTGGGTCTGTTGATCGCCGACGGCCCGATATTGCCTTCCCCTTGGCGGCCGCTCTCCTTGGGATCTTCCAGCAGTTTTTCCAAATCGCCAAATTCGTCGTCGCTCTCCTCGGCAGCAGCGCGCGAAGCTTTACTGGCAGTTGTCGCCGGTGCAGGAATTTCCGGCATAGTTGCGCTCTCGCTGAGGAGCTCTTCGAGATCCGAGAAAACTTCTGTATTTACCGGACTCTGATTTGTGCTCCCAGAAGCTGCTATGACAGCGACCGCACCCCCTGCAATTAACAGTGCTTCTAAATCGTCAAAATTGCCTTCGGCATCCTCATCGCCTGATTCGCCCTCGGCAAAAAAGTCTGCCAGCGACCCCTCTTCCAACTCCGAGGAATCGGCCTCGCCCGACTCGTCCTCAGCGTCCCAAAAGCCCGTCGTCAGTTCCGAAGTCACCAGAACCTCAGCATCGATCGAATCCAACAAATCATCAAAACCCTCCAACTCTTCGCTGTTGAGAGTAGCCCCGTTTTCCATCGCCGAGAGCAAGTCAGCATCGCCATCAAACATACCATCAAGAGATTCGGCAGGCAGCGGCTCTAAATCGGCACTTAAAAAATCCGTTTCCAGGGCATCAAACAAATCATCTTCGCCCTCCGACTCCCCGGCGCCATCTGTTTCGGCTCGATCGAACAAATCCGCACCCACCTCGTCGAACAAACCCTCGGGAGGTTGGGCAGACAACTCCTTCACATCCACAGCCGCGCCGTCATCTGGCGCCGCTCCAGCATCTGGCTGCTGCACAATGCCTTCCCCAAACATATCCTCCAAGAAATCGAAAGCTGCGCCCTCATCAGATTCGACATTGGAAATTTCCGACTCAGGACGATCGTCGGACAAAGCCCCAAGTTCAACCTCTGCTGAATTTGCCAAGCCTCGGTCGGAAACAGCCGCACCATTGTTCTCGAACAAACTCCCCAAGTCGCCCTCATCAACTCCCACATCCGCACTCAGCAATTCTGAATCCCCATCATTGGGCCAACCCCCGCGGGCTTGCCCCGAAGCTTCTCCGTCATACTCGGTACCCGTAGGTACAGAACCGAACAGCTCAGCCAAATCCGCCGCTTCTCGGGAAGTAGCCGCTCCTTGCCGATCCCGCACAGTCTGTTCATCCTCAGAAATCGAACCCGAGGTCATATCCCCAAACAGCGCATCTAAATCCGTATCGTCCAGCTCCAGGTTGAGCGATTGCACAGACTCGTCTTCCAGGCCGAAAGCATCTTCTAGCCAGTTTTCATCCGCAGAGATATCTAAATCAGAATTTGATGTCATGTTAAGAACGTTGCCCATTTCCTCATTTTGTGGGATGCCCGCAGCTTGATCTCGATCGCCCCCGTTCTCCCCACCTTCGTCTTCTGAAGAAAGGAAATTAGAAGTAATCCCCAACAGCTCGCTCAAATCCGAGTCCTCGCCAACCTCAGAGAACAAGTCGAAATCATCCATTTCAGGGAGAGCAGACGCTTCGGCATCCGCTGAATCATTATTGCCCCCCCCTGCTGCAGGCTCCTTCGATCCTGCGTCGAAACCCTCCGATTTCAGGGAGTACTCCGAAGAGACTGTTGGCACACCCGTTGCCTCAGATAAGCCTAAATCGCCGAACAAGTTATCGAAATCAGCATTGTCCGTACCACCAGCAGAAGTTTGGGCAGCCACTTCGTCCAAAAGCGTACCGAGAGCATCTTCGTCCGCTTGTCCCCTGCCAGGGGCAACCGTGTCCTCTCGCCGCTCCAAACCCCCCTTACCGTTACCCGTTTTAAGTTGTTTGCGAGTTAACCGCTGGCTCGAACCGCCATTTTTCTGACCTGCAGCTACTGCCGATCCCTCTGCCTCTTCTCCAAACAGCAAATCCTCCCCAAACAAACTCGTCAGGTCATCAATCGGAGGCTTTGTGTTCGTTTCGGAAGTTTCCGCATCGTATTCGTCAAACAACAAATCAGTAAAATCGCCGGAATTGTCATCATCGTCTGACCCCAGCATTCCCGCCGCCGATATCCCAGAAGACTGTGCGTAGTCGAGGTCTTCTTCTTCTTCCCAAGCGCCGTCGAGTTCCGGGGACTCGCCGTCAAACAAGTCAGCTAAAGTGTTGAGTTCTGCCGCGCCCACTTCCGGGCCAGTGCGGGTCGAGCCTCTAAAAGCACCCGTCTCCATATCCGAGTCTGCGAAGGCGGAATCCTCGTCGAACTGGACGGATCGAATGCCACTGTCTTCGTTGCTGTCGCCACTGTCGAGTTGGTCGAACAGCTCGTCTATACTCAGCCCAGAAATAGTCGGCAGCAACTTGTTCAATCCATCCGCGGCATCGCCCGATCCCACCAGATCCCACGCCTCATCCTCAACCGAAACCACATTTGTCCCGGATTTACTCGGTTGAGCGAAGGCCAGCAAATCTTCAAAATCCGTTTCTGGAACCAAAACAGCCGGCTGCAGCGCCAGAAGTTTTGCGCTTGGTGCGATCGAGGATTCTAGACCCGAAATTACCAGTTCTTGCGCTTGTTTGATGTCTTTGATTACCGTTGGGGCTAAGGTACGGTAGCTATTTTCTGGGTTGGCGATCGCCTTTGATACAGTTTTGATCAATTCTATCCAGCAGGGCAGTTCAAATTCTTCCCCTGCCCTGAGCAAATTCCGACAAATATTCTTGAGTTGTCGCCTGCTTTCTGGCCCCTCGGGCTGTTTGAACTCTTGCAGGAGTTCCCGCATCCTCGCCGGCACGTCTGAGTCAAATACTAGCTGCAGCGCGCTGTCTTCTGTTGCTCTGGCATCAGGTGCGTAAACTGACCGCGAATCCGGAATACTCCTTGATGAGGCAAACGCCCCGACTCCCATCCCGGCCATAACTGGTTCGGGTACTGACATGGCGTAGCTCTCGTCTCCATGGTGTTCTCCGTGTCCAACGAGTCCCCCCAAGTGTCCGTTGAGTTCTTCAAACACGGGTTCTAACTCTCGAACCATCTGTTCTCCCAATTCTTCTGTCAGTCCAAAAGGCCCCGACAGTTGCTCTAAGAGCCCTTGCAATGTGTCAAAAATTCGCAGAAAAAGGGACTCTAGCTGTTGGTCTACTTTAACGCTGCACTCTTTTAAAACTTTAAAACTATCTTCTAGTCGGTGAGCTGTTTGCTGAATGCTGGTCAGCCCCAGCATTGCTGCTCCTCCTTTGACAGAGTGAGCGGCCCTAAATACTTCGTTGACCAGTTCTGGGTCTTCGATCGTGGTTTGCAGATTCAGCAAGCCTTGTTCGATCGTATTGAGGTGGTCTTTTGCCTCCTCAATAAAGTAGCCCATTATCCTCTGTTGTTGCTCCGGCAGCATAGTTTTATTCCTGATTTTAAGCGTTATTGTATTGGGTCTATGTTAGTAGTTCTAGAGAAGCTCTCTGTATATCTCGCCCCTTGCCAAGAGAATAATCTGACTGCGAGATATGGCAAATGTCCTGGCTATTTTTGCTTTCGATATGCCCTCACTTAAAAGATAGCGAATCTGCTGCAATTGTTCTGGTTTGAGTTTGCGGTTAGGACATATCTTGCCTGGAACGAAAGGAAAGCGGTTTTTTTCTATAGCATCGCGGGAGTTATCGGCGGGGGTTCCTTCCCACAAATGGTCGGGATTGATACAACCGCGATCGTCGCAACTGTGGCACGCAAAATAACCGGGTTTTACAGGTCTTCCCAGTTTGTGTTCCAGTACAAGTCTGTGGGGATAGAAACTTTGATTTTTCCCGTTAATCTTAATAGTTTTCACCGAGTAACCATCACTTCTTTTAGCCAACGTACAAATCATGCAGCCATTCGGCTGTATTTCAGCCCGAATGCCGGGAATTATTTCTATCCCTCGCACTTGTTTTTGAGGTTGAGGAGCCGATGTACTTCCTACATCTTTAATCCGTCCTTTCTTAAACCTATCTTGAGAATTTTTAAGTCTAGAACCTTCCCATAAATGGTTGGGATTGATGCAGTTGCGGACATCGCAAGTGTGGCAAGCAAAGTATTCCGCTCTAATCGGACGACCTAAAACATTTTTTAATACTAAACGGTGGACAGTAAACGTTTTCCCTTCACCGTTAATCAGAAGTCTTTTGGTGGCATAGCCCCTGGTGTTTTTTGAGATGGTACAGATAATACAGCCCGTCGGCTGAATCTCACCAAATATGCCAGGAATTACTTCTACTATGTTGTCGTCCATCTGTGCAACTCCTACTTCCTTTAGGTGTTGAATTAGCAGCCCCGCAGCGGTTTTAAGACTGCGAGGTTGCTTTTTGTATGCCATTCTTGCCACACAAAGGTAATTGTAAATCATGCCGCAAAACAAGCATTAGATAATTGATTATTGTCTTTCTGCTGTTTCTACTCGGAATCTTTCTACCGATGTCAAAAGGTCGCGAGCAACGCCCACCAAATTTTGCAAAGCACCAGAAACTCGCTGCGCTTCTTGGGACGTTTCTTGAGCAGTTAATTCGACAGCCTGCATCACACTGGCGACCGCGCGAGCTGTTTCGTTTTGCTCTACAGTGTCGGCAGTAATCGATCGCACTAACACGTCAATTCGGTTAGTTACTTGAATGATATCTTCAAGCGATCGCTTCGCCTGTTCTGCCAATTTTGTCCCCTCAATAACCTGCTGCGTCCCTTCTTCCATCGCCGTCATTACCGCGCCGGTTTCGCTTTGAATTTGCATCACGATCTGTTCGATTTCTTTCAAAGACTTAGCCGATCGGTCTGCCAATTGTCGCACCTCGTCTGCCACGATCGCGAAACCCCTGCCCGCTTCCCCAGCTCTCGCCGCCTCAATACTGGCGTTGAGGGCCAACAAGTTCGTCCGGGAGGCGATCGTCGCAATTAAAGCCACAATCTTAGAAATTTCTTGAGAAGCTTCCGCCAACCGCTTGACTTTTCTAGTGGTTTCTGCTACCGTTTCTCGGATTTCTAAAATCCCGGCCACCGTCCGCTCCACAGCTTCGCCCCCTTTCAGAGCCGTTGCCGCCGCGCCCCTGGCCACTTCTTCCGCCTCTCTAGCGCTCTCTGCGACCCGCTGAATCGCGTCGGTGAGGACTTGCACCGAATTGAGCGTTGCCGCCAGTTCCTCAGCTTGCCGCAGCGCGTCGGAAGACAAATCGCCCGCAAACTTAGCACTATCTGTAGCGCCTTTGCTGACCTCCCGAGCCGCCTGCTTCACCTGATGGACAATTTCGCGCAGATTTTGAATTGTCAAGTTAAACGAGTCAGCCACAGCACCCAAAACGTCTGCGGTCACTTCCGCAGTCACCGTCAAGTCGCCCCGGGCAGCTCCTTCCACGTCGTCTAGCAAGCGAATCACTTGGCGCTGCAAGTCTTCTTTTGCCTGTTCCTGCTCGTCAGACTTGCGCCTGGTATCGCTAATCGTGGTTTGGATGACCTTCGCCATGTGGTTGAATTTAGCAGCCATTTTGCCAAATTCATCTTCCGAGTAAACCGTAGCGCGAGCATCCAAAGTTCCTTGAGATACGGCATCGAACTGAGCTTGCAAATTATCCGAGGACTTGCGTACCTGCTTGGCGATCAACTGGCCGATGCCCCAAGAAGTTAAAAAGCTGGTAAAGCCTGCGGCTGCGGTCATTACCCAGCCTGTTTGGCGCAGGTAAACGATCGCCTCCGGTTTGTCTTGCCGCAGAGCTTGATAGGAGGCAATGTTGGTGACGAAAGCCACAGCTACCAGAGAAACCAGTCCCGCCCCGATTGCCGTGTACAACTGTTTTGTAAACAAAGGGGCATTTTCCAAGAAAGCCAGTCCCCCCTGTTCTACCGTTACCGAAGTATCGAGCGCTTCTGTTTCGGTGGGAGAAAAAGTCGGCACAGACGCATCAGCCGGGCCGCTTATGCTAAATATTTCGTCATCCCGAATTGCTGAGCCATCGCTGTTGTCAAAGTCCAGGCTGCTGCCGGTCGTCCCCATCATTCCGCTGGTCGAGTTGCCGAAATTGGTGTTACCTCTAGTCAGGATCGAACTCGTGGCATCTTCTGAGATATCAAAGTCCGGCAAATTGCCCAAATCGTCAAACTCGTCAAATTCGTCTAAAAAGTCGCTGTGTTCTTGACCGTTCCCTGCTTTTGACGACCAGCCACTGTTGTTCTTGTCGGACGCGCCGAAAGCTGTCGCTTGTTCGTTTTCGTCGAAAGAGAAAGAATCGCTAAAAGCGTCGTCTTCAAAAGCATCTAACTCGAAGTTGTCTCTAGAGCTAAATGCCGGGGGTTCCGAGTCGCTGTAACCGTTGCTGTTGGCGGATGCTGGATCGACTGAATTAAACTGTCCCCGGCTCGACCTTTGACTTTGAGAGTTGGGGACAGCACCTCCCATCAACAGCGTTTCGTCTTCCGCCAGCGAATAGTTTGACGAGTAGTCCGAACCGTTATTCGGCTGTTTGTTTTGAGGTCGAGAAGACCCAAAACCCGACGAGGGCATCGCCTCGGCAAACGGGTCTTCCTCTTCTGCCAGAGGTGCGTTATGACCGTAATTTTGGCCGCTCTGGGGCGGGGATTGGTAGTCGTAGTCGGAGTTATCGTCGAATTCGTCCGGCAAATCGAGCCCAGCAAAAGGTTCGCCAAAATTGTCCGAGGGATCGATGGGGGAGTCTAGTTGGTTTGAGTCGAAGGAATTCCCGGTTTCTGAAGAGGCAAAACTTTGACCGTTGAGCATCTGAGTCGGAGCTTCGGAAAACGAATCTCCTGAGTAAGGTGGGCTTTTCCCAGACGCTTTGCTGCTAGACACCTCAGCAGCATCAAACTCTCCATCATCTAAGGCAAAAGGGTCTCCAAAGCCCGAGTCGGCAAACTCGTCTATGTCGTCTAGCGAGTCGGAGGTCTCAGCATAAGCTGCCATTCCGCCGCTGTCGCCACCAAACGGGTTAGAATGTGAGGCTAAATCTGGGACTGAGCCTGCGCGATCGTCATCTTCTGCTTCCCACCCCAAGCCACTCATGCCTAAGTCGGCCAAGTCCTCGTTTTCCATGTCGTCTGGGGATTGACTTGTATAGGAAAGGGATTGTGAATTTCCTTGGAAAAGTCCCAAATCCGGGTCTTCTAACCCTTCATCAAGAGATAAGTCTGGGTAGAATTCTAATTCAGTTTCAGCAGACAAAGCCTCGAAATTTTCCGTTTGCAGTTCTCCAGATAAAAATTGGTCTGTGTAGGTAATTCCGTTGTGAGCGTGTTCCACCAAACTCGGGTCATCACTCAGGCCTAGCACAACCGTGTACTGTTCCCGCGCCACCTCATACTGTTGCAGCCCGTAGCAGTAAATGTGTCCGCACAGCAGGCGAGCGCTGGGGTCTTCGGGAAAATCTTCTACTAATTGATAAACTAGGGCTGCGGCTTCGGAATAATTGCCATCCATGTAGGCCGCTTCTGCCCGTTGGTAGTCCTGCTGAAAGTTGGTACTTGTTGCCATTTGCCGCCCTCTTTGGATTTTAGATTTTAGATTTGAGATTTTTGATTTTTATCTTGAATTGAATGTTTAGATGCGCGCCTCAAGTCGTGTGACTGTTGATGGTTAGACCCCAATCGAAAATCGCAAATCGCAAATCTAAAATCGATTTCACGCTGCCCACCGCGCCGAGCGCAGAATTTTCACTTGATCTAGCAGTCGGAGCACTTTCTGAGCTTGTGCACCTAACATCCATTCTCCCCTCAGAAATGGAATCATGCCGTCTGGTGCATTGTTCTGAGAGTGCAGTTGCTCTACGTCGAGCCAGTCCATGCCCACAATTCGATCGACTGCCAGCCCCAAAATCGTGTCTTGGTCTTCCACAGCCACGATCGGGATTTCGGGTCTATCTGTGTTCAGAGGTGTTTGATCTCCCAGAAATTGGCCGAGGTCTGCCACCCAAATTACTCGTCCTCTCATATTTAGCGTACCTAAAAGCAAAGAGGAAACGTTGGGGATCGGTGTCATGCGGTCTGGGGACGGGGATAGTACCTCTCTAATCCCTGTCGCTGGCAGTGCGAACTCGTTCCCCGAAGGAACGTAGAACCGCAGGTGCAGTTCGCCTTCGGGAGTTTCTAGTTCTTGGAATTCCGGAGCCGGATCTACGCCTAGTCCTGGTAATATAAAGTCTGGGCTACCGCTAATCATAATTCTGACACCTGCATTTCTAGCAAATTGTTGAGGTTTCCCGCCAAGAATAACCCGATCGAAATTTCGATGGTCGAAACTTGACACAGCCAAGCTTGACACAGCCAAGGGGTGAATGGCGCGACGGCCGGAGGTCCTTGGCAATAAATTTGCCGCTTTGTAAAACTTACCTAAACTTATCTAAAGCCATCTTTAGAGCATCCGAGTTTACTTCCTACGCTGTTGGGTAGTCGGCTACCCCAAGATCAGTAGGCTATCCCCCGACCGCCGAGGGTTCCAAGTTCAAAATATTAACGCTGGCATTGAGATCGCGATCGATAGATCTACCACAAGCAGGACAATCATAAGTCCGAGAACCCAGTGGCATATCTTTTTTGCTGCCACAACTCGAGCAAGCTTGAGAACTAGGAAACCATTGGTCTACCAGCACTAAATTCGCTCCATACATAAGGCATTTGTAATCGAGTTGACGCTTGAACTCGTAAAAGCCCAGGTCGGATATCGCCCCCGCCAGCCTGTGATTTGCCATCATGCCTTTTATATTCAAGTCTTCTATTTTGATGAGCTTGAAAGTCAGGGCTAAGTAAGTTGTTAACTTGTGCAGGAAATCTTTACGAATACAAGCTATTTGCGCGTGAAGTCGCCTGATTTTGTTGTAAGTTTTACGCTGGTTATTGGAACCTTTTACCTGTCTGGAAGCTTGACGTTGTAAAGTTGTTGCAAGTTTGCTTTTCGCTTGCTTCAACGGCTTTGGTGCGTCAAAAACTTGCTGGTTTGACAGCATGGCAAAAGATTTAATACCTACATCGATTCCTACAGAGCTTTTGGGCTGTTGAACTGGTAGACGTTCTGCATCAACACAGAATGAAATAGACCAGCGACTTCCTTCTTTTGAGATAGTAAAAGTTTGAGACACGGAACCGCATTCTAGTGGCTCGTGAAGACGAAACGTTCCCAAGGTAGGAATCTTAATTGTGTTGCCAGCACTTAGTAGAACTTTCCCATTGGATGAATCCACCCTCAAAGATTGACCGTTTCGGCGACTGGCAAACTTCGGATGACCTGCTTTCTCAGAACGATATCGACTAAACGCATCTTTCAAGTCAATTAATGCGTTTTGGTAGACGCGGCTAGACAACTGGTTCATCCAAGCAAATTCAGGCTGTTTCTTGACGTGGTTGGTGAGAACTTTTTTAACTTCGTCGATCGCCATCGAGTCCGAAAGCTTGCCCTCACTATACATTTGAGTCCGCAAGCTTAACCCGAAATTGAAGACGACCCGCCTAAATCCTACGTGTTTTGCCATCAAGGTCGCTTCGTTGTTATTCAATTTTAGCGCTCGTTTGACGGCAAACATAGTTAAGCTTACCTAGAGTTGCGGGTTTGCTCAATTATAGACAAGTTTAGAAAACTATTTGGCCATTTAGTCTAACTCTGTGCATCAGTTTTTCGGAGCGGCTGCAAGTGGAGAACAAGTATATTATATTTGCACTTTGAGCGTGTTAGACCCACTTTGGCCTAGAAATTGAACAGAGTTTTACCGACGCCCTTATGCCAGCGCGCGGATTAATACATTCTAGTTTATGGTGCGATCGCCAATAGTACCCCCAGCTTTCTCTTTGTGGCGGCCGAGACTCTATCTAACCGCAGGTACAAAAAAGCTCCCATCTGGGCATGGGTGCGAAATTTATTTTTCTTCTAATTGGTCTTCTAGCGAGCGGTCTAATAATTTTTCCGAGAGATTGAGCCGAGGGTAGCCCGGACCCACATATTTTTCTACCAGCATCAATAATTCGCTTTCACCAAAAGGTTTGGTGTAAAAGTCTGTAGCTCCGGCCATGCGGGCTTTAACGCGATCGATAAATCCGTCGATACCCGTCAGCATCACGATCGGCGTCTGCCGGAAAGCGCTAGAACTACGCAGCATAGCGCAAATTTCGTACCCGTCGAGTTCCGGCATGGCGATGTCACACAGAATTAAATCTGGTTTGAGTTGAAACACCAAACTCAATGCTTGGAGGGGATTGCCGATCGTAGTAGCTTCGTAACCGTGTTCATTTAAAATTGACTCAACTGTTTTGCGAATAGTATTGTCGTCGTCAATACAGACAACTCTCGGAACTTTGGTTTCTGGGGACGACCATTCTTTTTTATTGTTGGCCGGGGCAACAGAGGGTTCGTAAAATACTTGCACTAATCCCTGCTGCACAAAGGGGTAAATCGCCTTAGCGACAGTGAGTACGTCTCGGTTGAGGTAGCGCGCCATTTGGCGGATCGAAGTGTGCCCGTCGGCCCAGCGTCTGAGAGTATTAAAGGTATTGACAGGAAGCGCGACTCGCAGCTCGGAGGGGTCTGAAATCACCGGGCATTGGTTGGGCGACTGAATGTGAGGGTGAAACTGCTTCCACTGCTGCACCTGTTTGACAATCTTGGCCAGCAGCGAGCTAATTTCTAAGCTGGTCAGTTGAGGAGCCAAAGCTGGACCCATTTCAAAAGTGAAGGAACCCTGGTGGAGACTCAGCAAGTCAAATAGGGTTTCGTGGATCATGCTCTGGATGATGTTGCGGCCTTGAGCTGGGGTGAGGATGTGGTTTTCTAGCAGGGCCCATAGGTAGCCGTATTCTGGGGCATTGGTAGATGCCATATAGGGAACTTGGATTTTGTCGAGGGCGGTATCTGCTTTGTAGCGGCGCAGGTAGTCGCGCAAGCGAAACAAACTGCCCGCACTCTGGGTAGCGTAAATAATCTGACCGTTGAAGCAGAAGACATACCAGGATTGTCCTGCAAGAGAGCGCGAGGTAGGTTGAGTACCCGTGCTGCTGCCGGTGGAGGTGTAGGCCTCTACGAACAGTTCTCCGGTTCGCTGACCTAACTCAATCAATTGCAGGATGCTGCGGATGTCTATTTCACTCAAATTTCCCTGCATGCAGCTAAAGTGTCCTCCTTAAAACCGTTGGCGTCTGAGCTCGGAAAGACTGTGTGCTGGCGAAAAGATTGACTTTAGTTTCCGTCAATAATTTACGCGCTGATGCCAATCTCACAATTGGGAATTGACGAAAGGGCGATACTTGCTGCTGCTCCTCGGTCGAGCTACCAGTCCACAAGCTGAAACCGCGAAACTCGCGGCATTCTCTAAGTGTAGAGTTTCACCTTAGTATTCCCACTATTGCCTAAACTCGTAGAATCCATATCGCACGATGGCACGGGTTCTTCGAGTGTGCAACGCTGGCATTCCCGACTGGTTCAAGTCTTCGATAGCCAAAGTTTTGAAGTTTTTGGCTGAGTATGCCGTCAGTTTATCCAACACATCTTGGCGTAGGGCAACTTCAAAATACCGAGGATTCTCTGGTTTTACCGCTGCTCCAGCAGCAAGTGCCAATCAAGCCCCAATGGGAACTTGAGGCTAGTCTGTTGGGTTGGATGAGTTGCGATCGAGGTTTTTTTGGGTTTGCCACAGCCCTAAAATTAGGTGCTGTCAAAATGAACCTTTGTTGGCAATTGTCAGGAAAACCCTCAGTGCCGATCGACCTTTTTGCTCGCCCGCGGCGAGCGTCGTAGGCTCGCGTCATTACCTTATTCTAAGGCAGCGCGGTTCAAATCCCTAGTCCGCCGGAGCAAGGCCCCAGCTTGGGGGCTGCAACGGCTTCGAACGCGATCGACCCATAACGAAAGAGTTGTAAAATCAATACAAAGTTTTGGATCGAAACGCCAGAGGCAAGCCCTAGGCTAACGACATGGGGAGTTAGACCTGGGGATCGGTCGGTAGGGACTTTTAAGTCTCGTGACTTTTAAGTCTCGTGAAACGATTGTGTTGCTAAAACCAGAGTGGTATAATTGGCAGAGAGCGATTCGCCAGAGTAAGAATAACTTTCAACCCATTGAAATATCCTAGACGGCGAGCAACCCCGGCAACGCACTAATCCGATTAATTCGGATTAGTTAAAGGGCAAATAATTGCAGCATAGGTCACGTTCAACCTTAAAAATATGAAGGACTCAGCAAGTCTGCGCTCCGGGAGAAGTAAAGTTCTTTGAGTGAGTAGAGCGATATTTGAACGTACCATTGTCGTCTAGAAGGTGGGCAAGAATCCTCCGGCTTTAGACGTGGGGAGGTTCAAGGACTGACCTTTTTCAGGTTTGGGCTATGGCAGTCTCCGCAGTGAGAGCTACTCTTTAATCAAGCGGCATTGGTACTGCTCTCTCATTCCTCCAGACAACTGGCGGCGGCGGTACTTTCTAGAAGTTCTCCCGTGAGAACGTGCTATGCGTGAGTGCTGCTAAAGTTAGAAAAAAATGCTATCCCCCGATTGGGCAAACGATACCAAAAAGTAAGACTTAATTGGCAAAAAGTTATCCTTACTTGCCTATACTTGTTTACTTTAGGTAAGTTGACTAAAGATCGCACGCAGTGCTATGTTTAGTCAAGAACCTTTGGCTTAAGGGGGATAGCCTACTTATCTTGGGATTAGCCGTCTACCCAACAGCGTAGGAAGTAAACACCACTTATCTTTTAGGCCTTTAAGTAACTTAAAGTAAGTTGGGATAGGTTTTACGAAGCAGAGGACTATTAGTGTGCTGTATCTAGCGGAAGTACAAAAACAGAGAAGCGGCTTTGGTCTCGGTGGCGGTAAGGCTGAACTGAAACTGCTAGCTTGTCAGCGGGGCGAACATAACTGGAGCGCCGTACCAGGCGATGACGCGATCCCAGTTGAGGAAGCTAATAAGTTTAACGACGGCACGCT
The DNA here is from genome assembly GCF_036701355.1 of Microcoleus sp. Pol12B3. NCBI lineage: Bacteria > Bacillati > Cyanobacteriota > Cyanophyceae > Oscillatoriales > Microcoleaceae > Microcoleus > Microcoleus sp. Pol12B3. The sequence goes on along the minus strand of NZ_JAUBQS010000022.1, from coordinate 6,749 downwards.
GGTGCTGGTTGAGTTGAGCGCTAGCAAGCAAGTGCAGCGGATTCAGGAGGCGGCCCGCCAGTTGGTGAGCATTCTGCAAAATTTCTCGCGATTGCAGGACAAGTTTAAAGATAAGGAAGAGGAAATTGAACAGTGGAAGGCTTCTCTGACGTTTTCGAGTCAGGAACTCAATCGCCGGGAAATGGAAATGCAAGCCCGCGAAGAGCAGTTGGCTCAAATGGAAGAGGAGTTGGAGCGACTGGAGGCTCAGCGCTCAGAAATTGAAAATACTCGAGATGAAGCTAACCGACTGCGAGAAGAAGTCGATCGCAGTCGTGTGGAAATTGAGACCGCTTGGGAACAGTTGCGGGGCGAGCAGCAACGGGTGGCCCAGCAGCAATCTGAGGTTCCGCAGGGGGCAGTAGTTGATGAGCAGCAGACTCAGAGGATTCAGGAGTTGATGCAGAAGCTGGGAGGGGCAATTGCTTCTGCCCAAGGTGTGCGGGAACAACTGAATCAGTCTTTTAGTGCCGTGGGCGCTCAACAGGCAATTCTGGATCAGCACTGGCAGCAGTTGGAGCAAAAACAAAGCATAGCTCAACAGCAACAAGAAGAGGTCGATCGACAAAATCAGAGCCTCCAAAACCGCTGGCAAGAGTGGTACCAATCTCAAGATGCTTTGGCCGGGGCTCGGGCGGAGCTTAAAGGGCAGCAAAGTACCCTCAGCGCGAAGCAGGACCAGGCTCAGTCAATGTCTTTGCAGGTGCGGGCTGTTGAGGATCTTTACCAGCAAGTTTCCAGGCTCGCATCTGCTTCGGGTGCTGGCGGTACGGAGCAAAAAGTAGATGTGTCAGCTTTGGAGAAGATGCCTGTTGATGAGTTACAGGGGCTGGTGCAACACCTGCAACACGATTTGGAAAAGGTGTTCCGGTTTGTTAACGATCAAGAGGAGGAGTTGAGTCTGCAGCGGGAGACAATCGAGGAGCTGCAAGGGAAAATTCAAGCTGCTAGCGAGTACGATCGCATGGCTTTGGAAAATGAAATGGCAGATGAACTCGAAAGTTATCAGATGTTAAACGAAACTCTGGTGGGACAGCGCCTCCGGTTGCAGGAACGGGAAGATGTTTTAAAGCAGCATCAGGCGGTGCTGTGGCGGCGGTTGGGTACTGGTAATGCTCCCAAACAAGAGCGAGGAGATATTGATTTGGGACCGATTGTCGCACAGCTCAATACTCAGCGGCAGCAGCAAAGCCAAGAATTGCAAAGACTGGAAAACGAAATTCAGCAGGTGCGGGAAGCAGTATCCCAAATTGAGGCAAATGTCAACCGCCAAAATGGGGAAAGTGAGGCGAAACGCTACGAACTCAAGCAGTTAGAGCAGAATTTGTTCAACCAGAAAGGTGCAGTGGCGCAACTCTGGGGCAGGGTGAATGTTTATCAAGAAATGTTGCAGCCGGTGCAGGACAACTTGACTGCGCTACGCCAAAAGCTCGAAGCGGCGGCGGGGGAACTCGATCGCGTGCAGGAGACAGGAGAGGAGCAAGATCGGGTAGTTTCTGAGTTGCGACAAGTCCTTTCGGGTTTGATAACAGCTTAAAATTTAATATCTAAAATTATCGAAGGGTGTTCGACTCGACCGATCGCTCCTCCAGGAAATGGATCGGTTTGCGATCGGTTGGGCGCTACGATTAAGCTGGTTAGTTTTTCTACGCTTTCAAAACTGGGCGCCGAGGACAATATTTGTTGCAGTAGTCGCCGCATTGCCCGTCGCTGCAATGCCAGGGGTGCTTCTCGCAAAATCGGGCGGTTTAACTTGACGGGAAGTTGAAAATTCACCTGCGCGCTGTCTCCAATTGGAGACATTGCTCGCTGTAGCAAGTCGCTGGCTGCAAGTTCGAGATATTCTACGTCAGCGCGGAGGAGTTCGGCTGTTTGAGCTAGCGCTTGTTGGGCTTTTGGATTGAAATGAGTTTCCAAATAAGGCAATAATTCCGATCGAATGCGGTTGCGCGTGTATTGCAAGTCTTGATTTGTGGAATCTTCCCAAATTGGTAGTTTTTGCTCTTGACAAAATTGACCTGTTTGCGAGCGAGTTATTTCGAGCAAGGGACGAACTAAATAGATTTTATATTTTCGATTTTGGATTTTCGATTGGGAATTTTCATCCTGATTTTCCAATTTAAAATCGGCAGATATTTGGGAGTTGGGATTTTCGCCGGAATTCCCCAATCTAAAATCGGCAATCGGCAATCGAAAATCGAGCAGGGGTCGTGTCCAGGTGAGGGCAGAAAGTCCATCGGCGCCACTGCCGCGAATCAGGTTGTAGAGGAGTGTTTCGGCGCGATCGCTGGCTGTGTGGCCTGTAACAATGTAGGGGTAGTTGTGGGCGATCGCAATTTCGGTTAAAGCTTGATATCGCCACTGTCTGGCCGCTGCTTCTGTTTTGGGGATGTCCGAGGCTGTTTCCAAATAGTAGGATATTCCCCAGTTTTTAGCTAATTGTTCTACATGATTGGCCGACGCTTGCGAGTCAGAACGCCAACGATGATCGCAGTGAACAATTGCTAGGTTCCACCCCCATTTTTGCTGCAAATCTAGCAGTAATTTAATTAAACACAGAGAATCTTGTCCGCCGGATACTGCTACTAGCAAGCGCTGATTCGATGGCAATATTTGTCGGTACAGCAGCGTCCTGTGAACTTGAGCGTGCAGGTGCGTCCAATTGGAAGATTCAGCCATGAGACCAGTTTTTCATTAAGCAAAAAGCAGGAAGTTAGAAAACGAGCAGTGTACGGGATTTAACCGATGGATTTTGAGCAAAGAAGGGGAAGCATCCCCCTCTCCCAATCTCTCAGCCTTTGCCTTTCTAGCTCCACATTCCTATACTTTGGGGGTCGCGGTCTGGATACCTAGAAATAGGAAAATTATTACTTATTTCTGTTGAGTCACATTGCTTTAATGGCTCATCTATATCGGTTTCATTTGAGCTATCTACGGCGTAGTTTTGTACGGTGTCCGATCTGTCGGCCGCGGCAGGAAGGGCTTTTTGTTCTTTGATTTCAGATTCAAGCGGAATGAACTCCAGACGCATTCTAAGTTTTCCTTTTGTCCAGTCTTTGCCAGCACTTAATAGCTCGCAATCCAGACCGTCTGAAAATAATTTTTCGTCTACCAATTTCGCCTGCATAATTGCCATAAATTCGCTGACTTTGAATGTACATTGATACATCAAAGCACTGGTAGGGGCAGATACAACATCGTCTTCTTGGGGAAATATTGGCGATTCGTCCATATTAATTGTCCTTATTTTAATGAATGAAGGAAGTTCGGCAACAGATTTTGTAACGGATGCAACGGATGTCAGGAAGACCCAAGTTAGAAGAAGGAAGAAGGGTCTTCGGCGAACATTATCGGATAAAAAAGGGAAGAAGGAAGATGGAGTTAATTATTAGAATCTCGCTGGTTGAGTAAGGTGGGAATTGCCCACCCTACAACCGGAGATGATATTAATCCCGATTCTTTGACTTATCCTGTTCTTCTGTGGCCTCTTGGTGGATCGGGAATTAGAAAAACCAACCGTAGGAATGCAAACCTTTGCCTAACAAATTAACGCCTAGATAGCAAATCCAAACTACCACAAAACCTGTGGCTGCTAAAATTGCTGGGCGTCTTCCCTGCCAGCCGCGAGTAATGCGGGCATGCAGGTAGGCAGCAAATACCAACCAAGTAATTAGCGCCCAAGTTTCTTTCGGGTCCCAACTCCAGTACGATCCCCAAGCTTCGTTAGCCCAAACCGCACCGGCAATAATGCCAACTGTCAGTAAGGGGAATCCTAAACCGATGATGCGATAGCTAATGTTATCAAGAGTTTCTGCTAGATTCAATCGCTGGGGCGAGAGAAGTTCTGCGGTTTGAGTTGGGGCGGTTGATGCGGTTTGAACGGTGGCTAATTCAAGGACTGCGGTCGTGGCCGAACCGTTATTGTTGGAGTTGAAAGAGGGTTCGCTGAAAACTAATGCGCTGTCGGCGCTGGTTTCTGCATTTTGAGGTTCGGGGTTTTGAGGGCGTTGGAGGCGGTAGTTGCTGTTGCGGTTGCTGTTGGTGCCGAAGGAACTACCGGTGAGTTCGATTTTTTGGCCGCGGGTGACGATTAAAAAGGCGATCGCCAGTAGCGCTCCTACCATTAAAGTTGAGTAACTGAGCATCATGACGCTAACGTGCATCATCAGCCAGTTGGATTTGAGGGCCGGTACTAGGGGCTCTGCCGATTGCATGGCGGCGGGCAGAGTCAGGGCTGCAAAGGCGGATATTGCCATTGCTACGGGGGATGTGGCTACTCCTACTAAGCGGGAACGACTCATGTTTTCCGCGACTAGGTGGATGGCGGTGATTCCCCAAACTAGGAAAAATAGGGATTCGTAGAGATTGCTTAAGGGGAAGTAGCCGGCTTCTATCCATCGAGAACCGAGTAAAGCGGCGATGGATAAGTTGGCGACGGCCATTCCTGCGGTTCCTAGGGCCCCCAGGTAGGGAATGCCGGGGAATGCTGCGCCAACCCAGTAAATGAGCATTGTGGAGAACAAAACGGCAAAGGAGATGTTGTCCAGCCAGTTCTGGAGTACGACCAGATCCATAAAAATTACTCCGGTAGTGTTTTTACTTATTTTTGCTAACTAGATCGATCGTACTGGGGTTGGGCAGTTTTGGGTTTGGGATTTTGAATTTTTGTGGCAATTATGAGTGGTTAGCGGTTGTTGAGGTGCGAGTGGGCGATCGACTCACCAAGGATTGCCAATCATTCTAAAAGCAGACCAATAATAAGGATGAGAGAAATTTTGACTCGTCGTGTTTGCCAATTCCGGGGGTAACGGCAGATTGCCAACAGAAGTGTGCAGCATCCCCCCTTCAATTCGCACCTCTTGACGCAACATCGCTAATTGCGCTTGCCGCAGTGCTTCTGCTTTAATCGGAGCAGTTTTTAACTGGCCGTAAAACTCCGTCATCAACCCCAAACTGCCCTCGTCGCTGACATACCAAAGAGTCGCCATAGCCGATTTAACCCCGGCTTGCACGGCTAACCCGCCAAAACCCAACTCGGCCTCTCGATCGCCCACCGCAGTCTTGCAAGCACTCAAAACTAACATTTCAACTTGCGGGCTGTGCCAATTCATTTGCCGCAACTGATCCAAACGCAGTTTAGTATCCCACAACTGAATAAAGGATTCGCTCGGATCTCCAGATCGAAATTCGGCGTGAGTAGCCAAGTGAATCATCCCAAAAGGCTGCTGCTGGCGCTGCGATTTCAAATTGGCCAGGGTGAAAGCTTCATTCAAGAAAGACTTACCCGGCCACTGCTGCGGCGTGATTGTCGATACTTCTATTTCCACAGCAGGTAAAGGACTCATATCTGGAAATTGCGACGCCCCCATTGCCAGAACTTGGGTATTTTTGAAATTGGCGGGGCTGGTATCTGTCAAACTCAGACTCGGCATCGATCCAACACTGTAACGCTCTACCAGAAAGCCTTTGCCGTCGTGCAGGGCACCCATCGGTATCGATCGCAACCCCATATCTGAGATAAAAGATAAATTCTCAATGCCTTTGGCTTGCAGTTCTGCTTCCAGCGGCGCTACCATCCACTGGTAGAGTTGCTTAGCCAAGGGCAAATAACTTTTAGTGTTGCGCTTTACCGGATTAGTCAGTTCATCGCGAAATTTCCGAACAGCTTCCATTACCTCGGCGCGAGAGGTTCCAGGGACGCGCTGGCGAACGGGCACACCTTCCGGCGCGATCACAATCATTTCCAGTTCGTCAGAGGCTTGAATTTGCTGTTCTACGCGCAAGATGGAGGAACTGCTGTAAGGCCGATCGACTGTAGAACCCCTGGGTACAAAGCTGATATAAATGAGAGCTGGTTTGATGCCTGTGGCTTGTTGGACACTGCGAAGGGTATTTTGGGCATCTTCTAGGGTGGCGATCGCATTTGTTGATGGCAAATTTAGGTAATCGGCAAACTCCCTGGTAAATCTCTCCTCCACGGGAAAAATAACGGCATCGACGTTAGTTGGCAAATTGGAAGCGTCAAGATTCCCAGACGCGGGAGGTGAAATGCGCTGTTGCAAGGAATTAGATATCTGGTTTTGCTCTTGCAGGCTGGGCGAAAATAAACGATTTGTGCTGGGTGGCTGGTTTGCTGCGAGCTCCGGTGTCGGTATCGGTGCGAGATTTATCGGCGCAGCAACAGGCGCAACCACTGGATTTTGAGTAATGGTCGGTGCTGGTGGCACATTTGAGACTGGCGCTGGATTTTGAGTAACAGTTGGTGCGGGTGGCACATTTGAGACTGGCGCTGGATTTTGAGTAATGGTCGGTGCGGGTGGCAAATTTGAGACTGGTGCTGGATTTTGAGTAACAGTTGGTGCGGGTGGCAAATTTGAGACTGGTGCTGGATTTTGAGTAATGGTCGGTGCTGGTGGCAAATTTGAGACTGGTGCTGGCGCGGGCGCTGGTGCTGGTGGCAAATTTGAGACTGGTGCTGGATTTTGAGTAATGGTCGGTGCTGGTGGCAAATTTGAGACTGGTGCTGGCGCGGGCGCTGGTGCTGGTGGCAAATTTGAGACTGGTGCTGGATTTTGAGTAATGGTCGGTGCTGGTGGCAAATTTGAGACTGGTGCTGGCGCGGGCGCTGGTGCTGGTGGCAAATTTGAGACTGGTGCTGGATTTTGAGTAATGGTCGGTGCTGGTGGCAAATTTGAGACTGGTGCTGGCGC